>JAQGOX010000443.1 GCA_028293365.1 Verrucomicrobiales bacterium
AGGAGCCGGGCGATGGAAAGAGCGGTGACACTTTTGCCGCTACCGCTTTCGCAGACGATGCAGAGGACTTCAGTTGGCTCCCTTGCGATCGAAACTCCATCCAGCACCGCAGTTTTGCCGAATGCGAGATGAAGGTTTTTGATTTCGAGCAGTGGCATGATGACTCAACCACGAATGCGTGGATCAATAAAATTGTAGAGCAAATCGACAACCAGATTTGCGCTAACAACCAGAAAGGCGCTGAAAATAACCGTGCCCATAATGATCGGGGCATCGAGGTTGAAAACGGATTGGAGCGCGAGCGTACCAATTCCGGGAAGCGCGAAAACATTTTCGGTGAACACCACCCCACCGAGCAGGCCTGCGAGATCAATCCCCAGAATTGTTACCACGGGAATCAGGGCATTCCGCAACGCGTGCACGAAAAGCAAGCGCGAGCCGGATACACCTTTGGCTTCAGCCGTCCGAATGAAGCTCATGCGCAGCACTTCGACCATGTTCGTATGAATAAGGCGGGCATAGTACCCCCCAACCAGAACCACCAGAGTGAGAGCAGGTAAAAGAAGATGGCGGAAACTTTGCAGCCCGGCCACGGGAAAAAGCCCGGCCTTATAAGCCAGCTCGTACTGCAACAGCCGGGCGACCCACAATGCCGGAAGCGAGATTCCGATCGTGGCGATGACCAGAACGATTCGGTCGAAGTAAGTTCCCTGGTATCGAGCTGTCAACACACCGACTGGAATCGCCAGCGCCATCCAAATAACAAGTGCAGTCAACGAAAGCGCGGCCGTTGCCGGAAATCGAGTCAAAATCGCTTCAGTGACTGGTTGATTTGTAACGTAGGATTTTCCGAGATCACCATGTCCAAGCTGCCATAGGTAGCGTCCAAACTGTTTCCAGAGCGGATCGTTCAAATGCAGCTCAGTTCTAATTAACGCGATGGTCTCCGCATCTGCTTTCGCTCCCGCGATGACGCGCGCTGGGTCGCCGGGAACGGCGCGAGCGATCAGAAAACTTAAGCCAGCAGCGCCGATCAGGACGAGGAGTGACCAGACCAGCCGAATGCAAAGGCGTTTGAGCATCTTATTAGCGATCGATCCACATTTTTTCGAAACGAAACGGCCAGACCACGTGTGGTTTCGTATTCTTGACCCAGGGCTGGTGCAGTACGTACTGCTTGAGGCAGACAAGAAAGACCCAGGGAGCGTCTTCAACGATCAACTCTTCAGCCTTTTGATAAAGCGCCAGCCTTGCCTTCACGTTTAAACTGCTTGCCGCCGTTTTCAACAATACGTTCACTTCGGGATTATTGTAGAAGGCAAGATTCTGACAATCACGTTCTGAAATTGTTTCTCCATTGAACAGTGCGTCGAGGTAATTACTCGGATCTGGGAAGTCTTCAGACCACGACGCATAACAGACTGGTGCTGTTTTTCGTCGTTGACTCTTTTCAAGGTATGCTGGAAATGACAGGGGATTGACCTCCAGTATAATCCCGACTTGTCGAAGGTCTTCCTGAACCGCGGCGACCATCCGAAAATTCTCTTGAACCACATTCGGGAAAATCACGCTGGTAGTAAACCCGTTGGGAAGTCCGGCTTCGGCCAGCAGTGCGCGCGCTTTTTCCGGTAAGTAATCATACCCTTTGAGATTAGGACTAAATCCGGGTACGACTGGAGGCAATGGCCCGTTCATCGCGACACTTCGCCCGCCCTGAATTTCCACCAAACGTTGTTTGTTGATCGCATAATTGAACGCTTTTCGAACGAGCTTGTTGTCCAACGGAGGAATTTCAGTGTTCAACGCCAAATAATCGATCGCGGACGAAACTTCGGCTTCCAGGTTTTTGGAAATTTCAGGCGTTCGTTTGATGCGCGGAAATTCTGCTCCAGCGACTCCAAATTTGAGATCGACGATGTCCAGTTCACCTCGTTCAAACATCATCTGGGCGACCGAATCTTCGATTCCAATCGTGGCATCCAATTCGTCCACAAAGGCCGGACAAGCGCCGCCATAAAAGGGATTTCGAACCAATTGGATTCGTGCTCCCCGGTTCCATTCTTTGAGTTTATACGGTCCTGCGCCGGCCGAAATTGTCCCAATCTCGCTGAACTTCTCCTTCAACAGTTCCCTGCAAACTGGTGCCGCAAAAGGCATCGCGATTCGATAGAGGAATGTGAGGTCGGGCTTCAAAAGGTTGAAAACCAGTTTATTAGGAGATGGAGCTTCGACGCCGGAAATGTGTTCCGATTTTCCTGCGCGATATTCCTCCACTCCTCGAATGCCAAAATATATAAAATCGGCCGGACAATGCATCTTTGGAGACAGCATCCGATCGAATGAAAAAAGATAATCCTCTGCTACGACAGCGCGCCCATTAGAAAACCGGGCGCGGGGATCGAGTTCGAAAGTATAGATCAAGCCATCAGCCGAAACCGTCCATGATTTGGCGAGACAGGGAACCATTTCGACTCCATCGTCATAATCAACGAGACTCTGATAAAGAACTCGAACGAACAATTCCCCCGGTAATTCATAGCAGCGCGCCGGGTCGATCGAAGATATATCCCCGCCAAGCGGGAGATGCAGAGTTCCGCCCGCTTTAGGCTTGTTTTCCGCCAGAACAATGATGGTCGATCCAAGTAACAGGGCTGATAACCACCGGAACGATCCAAAATGCGAAAGCCAGTTCATGCGGAACGATCCTTTCGTAGCGGATCGAAGATTTCCTGCAGCCCCTGGCTCAACAGATTGAAAGCAAGCACGGTTAGAACAATTGCGACACCGGGTACAACGACAATGTGGGGTGCGCTGATGAAATAGGGTTGCCCTTCCGCAATCATCGAGCCCCAGCTTGGAGAGGGCAAAGGCCTCGCGCCGATTCCCAAATAAGCCAGGCCCACTTCCAGCAGGATGGTTCCGGCCGTGCTCATCATTGCGAGGATGATGATTGTCGGAAGTATATTGGGAAGGATGTGTCGAAAGATAATCCGACCATTTTTAGCGCCCAAAACCCGGGCGGCTTGAACAAATTCACGCTCTTTTAATCCCATGACCTCTGCCCGCACTACTCGAACGATGCCGGTCCACGAGAGAAGCCCGATCACAAGAAATATGCTTGTAATGCCTTGTTGCAGTTTTAAATCCAGAAAATGCCAGGGCAACCCTGCGGGATGGAAATGAACCAATTTTCCATCCATCAGGCCTGCGAACGCAATCGCCAAAAGCAAACTGGGAATGCTCATCATCACTTCTGTGCCTCGCATGAGCAGTGTATCGGTCTTGCCCCCGAAGAATCCGGCCACGGTTCCGATCGTGACACCGATTAAAGTGGCGGTGCACATTGCAGCCAATCCGACTGTCAGCGAAACGCGGGTACCATGGATCGCTCGACTGAAAATGTCCCGGCCGAGACTATCGGTGCCGAGGACGAATTGCCGCGACGGAGGCAACGGCATTCCATTTCGATCCAGTCCATTTTTGAATTGTTGCAGAGGGTCGGCCAGGAGCTTGTAAGCCGTCAAAGTGGGCGCCGCAATGGCTCCAAACGCGAGCAGGGACTACAGAATTCCTCCGAACTGAACCAGGCGATTGCCCATGAATCGTCCGAGACCAAATTTTTGAGAGCCACTTTGAATGCAACAAGTTTAAAATCGCCTGATTTGCTGAAGCAAGACCAAACGCCATCCGGGAGCGCAGGTAGCGAACGGACCGCTGGGCCGTTCGAACGCCCGTAACAAAGTCGTTCGTTAATCAAAAACCGTCGAGCGCATTGGGGCGTGTCTTCAAACTGGCTTTTGCTCGGATTTGAAGCTAATCGCCATGGAGACGAGGCGCGAGGAGGGCGCATATTGAAAGAAATCCGCAACCGACGAGCAACGACGTGTCCATGGTGAGAAGCCCAAAGACCGGTAAAAATGCAGTTTGAAGAAACGCCCTCGGCCTGCCAAATCCAAATCTCCGCCAGGATTCTCCCGTCAATCAAGGCGCAACTACATACCGGCAACGCCGATTTAACGGTTAAAGGACCGGGCTGCGAACCGACCGCACTTTCAGTGCCGGATTGAAAGTTGTCGGTTGGGTTAATGCCTCTTTCCACGGCGCACCCAGACAGATTTTAAAGGAAATTTTTGCCACCCTATTTTTGCAATCTATTTCACGGCGCGGGTATGTGCGCCGAGCATCTACCCGCACATGAAGAAAGCCGAAGAACTTGGATGAACTTTCACGCGTCTCTCATTTGTTGCTGCTACGTTTGTCTCGGCGACAAAACCGCGATCGGTAAAGTGAGAACTCCTGACAGCTGGTTTGCAGTACACCTATGATCCGTACAGTCGGAAGATTAGCGAAGTGACCGTGAGTGTGTACACCAATTCATTTCCCGGATTCATTCTGATCTGAAAACCCCGAAGGGGTTTCATATGAATAGCCCGGGGTTGTTTCGCGCGCCCAGCGAAACTACCCCGGGTTAAAGTTCAATGAGAATAGTCATCTGTGCGCGTTTGCGCGCCGCATCCGATGCGGCATCCTGATTCAAATTATCTCACGGACGACGATGATCCGATGGCGCCTTTATCCTGGTTGCAGCTTGTACAACTCTGTCCCGGCAGCATTATTTTTTAAACTTTTGACGGTACGAGCTGCATGAACGACGAAAAAGGGTCAAACTAAGGCATTGGC
>JAQGOX010000263.1 GCA_028293365.1 Verrucomicrobiales bacterium
TGGGATAAAGTTCCTTGCAATCCTTACGGAGCCCAGCGGTGTTAATTTCCATTGCCACATCAGCGCCTTTAACTCCATCAAGGAATTTGGCGTAAAGCGACGTGCAATCCTCCTTCGGATAAAAGCAGAATTTTTTACAGAGATCCGCATGACCGATAATCTCGAACAAGCCGGATTCCGCTGCCATCCTCAAGCGATCAAAATAAATGCTCCAAACTTCAAAGGGATCGCGCTTTTTCCATTCAGCCAGTTTCTTGGGATTGTCGAGATCCCACGAGTCCGAAACATAATGGACCGACCCGATGAAATAGTCCCACGGATGCCGCTCCCGAAGCTCGCGGATCCATGCTTCATGTCCGGGAAGGTAATCCACTTCCATGGCAAGCTTGATGTTTAGCTGCGGAAATCGATCGCGCGCTTTTTGAACGTTTGCCACGTAGGTGTCCAAAAAGGGAAGATTCATGTGCCAATCATCAAAATCGTCCTCACGCATCGGATTGTGCTCAGAAAAGCCGATTTCAGCGAGGCCCACTTCGACCGCATGTGACGCATATTCAATCGGTTCCCCCTGGGCGTGGTGACAGAGCGGCGTGTGCATGTGATAATCTGGCGGCAACATCATTGAAGAATTAGAATCGAATCCGCAGGCAGTCGGCAAGCGGCGAAATGTTGACACTCACAATGGTCGTTTCCGACCTTCCAAATGAGTAGCAATAACTTTTCTGTATCTAATCTGGACAAAAATGCCCTTAATCAGGACACCTCGAATTTGATTTGTGAAAAAAGCGTTAAGAATCTCGCTCGGCATTATCATTGCTATGACACGCCCAGGTAAAGGCAACCCCGGGAATGAATGAACGCTTTGGCCATTGGATGGTCAGAAAAGGGCTGCCCAGTTTTAGCTCGTGCAAAAAAAACAAATCATTTCAAATTTGAGGTCGATCCTATCCCGGACCGGACTTCTCTGTATTTTTATTTTATTCGGCGCGCTCGAATTTAACTCCGCCTTCGCGGTGCCCTATATAGCCAGTGAGATCTCAGATGAAAATCCGCTTGCACTTCCGGAAATTGGTTCATTCGGCTTACGAGTGCTTTCCCCGACTGTATTGGAGTTAACGCTGATCCAAACCAAAAATCCGGATCCCAGTTCGGTGGACCAGTGGAATTTCGTCGGCGCAAATTTTGAACTGCAAGCCCCTGCCGCTTCCGCATTTAGCGTCAAGGCCGGAAGTCGAGAGGTTACGGTAAAGCTGGTTGGATTCAAACGCCGGCCTCTGTATGCACCCTTGAATTATCGTGATCTGCGTATTGCTGGCACTCTTTACCTGACGCTGAATACTCCAGTAAACGACAACGACTCCGTCGTAGTGACGAATCCTGACCGCTCCCTCTGGAATGACGCTGAAACTCCTTTCAAGACCGTTGCTGATCCGCTGCGGTATAATCCAGCGATTCACGTGAACCAGGTTGGCTATGCACCGTTGCACCCAAAGGAGGCGATGATCGGCCAGTATCTGGGAAGTCTGGGCGAAATGAGCATTCCGACCGCAGGCGGTTTTAATATCGTGGACGGACGATCCGGCGCAACGGTTTACCATGGCGAGTTGGTTCAACGGCGCGACATCGGATACTCCTATGAACCGCTCCCTTATCAGCAAGTATTTGAAGCGGATTTCACCGCCTTTCAAGCTCCTGGAGAGTACCGACTTCAAGTCCCCGGATTGGGTGCATCTTATTCGTTCTTAATTAACGATGGAACACCGGCCGCCTTTGCTCGAACGTTCGCGCTCGTCCTGTATCATCAACGTTGTGGTGGTGAAAATAACTTTCCGTTTACACGGGATCTGCACGGTGCGTGCCACACGAATCAGGCGGAAATCCCCACAATCGACTTTACGGCGACGCAACAATTTCTCGCGGATTTGACGAGTGATTATGCCAGCAATCCACGCCACTCCGCCCCTCAATTAAAAAATGTCGATGCGAGTCTCTATCCTTTTGTAAATCATGGAAAAATCGATGTTTCCGGGGGACACCACGATGCAGGCGATTACAGCAAGTACACGATTAACAGTGCGGGGCTGGTCCATTATTTGATTTTCGCCGCCGATTCATTTCCTGGCGCTGGCAATTTGGATAACCTGGGAATTCCGGAAAGCGGCGATGGCAAGAGCGATCTGCTTCAGGAAGCCAAATGGGAAGCGGATTTCCTCGCAAAGATGCAGGATGCGGATGGCGGTTTCTATTTTCTGGTTTACCCAAAGGATCGCCAGTACGAGAACGATGTGCTTCCCGACCATGGAGATGCTCAGGTGGTTTGGCCTAAAACAACTTCCGTTACAGCAGCGGCTGTCGCCGCACTGGCCGAAGCGGGTAGTTCACCTCTTTTTCAGGCGCAATTCCCGGAAGCGGCTGCGGTTTACATGGCGAAGGCCCGACTGGGCTGGATCTTCCTGATGAATGCCATCTCCAAATACGGGAAAGACGGGGCCTACCAAAAAATCACTCATTATGGCAATGAATTCATGCACGATGACGAACTCGCCTGGGCGGCTGCGGCAATGTTCGCCGCGACGGGCGATCAGAATTATCACGCAAAATTGAAACAATGGTTTCCGGATCCGAACGACGAGAACACTCGGCGCTGGACCTGGTGGCGGATGTTCGAAGGTTATGGATGTGCAATACGAAGTTATGCATTCGCAGTTCGCACTGGTCGGCTAGGGCCTTCGGACCTCGATCCCATTTATCTCGCCAAGTGCGAAAACGAAATCAAAAACACCGCTGATGACCAATTGCGATTCTCTGCCGAGAATGCGTACGGAGCAAGCTTTGCCGATCCGAACAAGGATAACCGCACTGCGGGCTGGCAGTTCGCGAGCGAACGAGCATTCGATCTGACGGTTGCATATCAACTGACGCCCCGCAGTGATTATCTGGCGGCAATTGTGGCCAATTGGAATTATGAAGCGGGCTGCAATCCGGTCAATGTTGCTTATATTTCCGGTCTTGGATGGAAGCGCCAGAGGGACATTGTAAATCAATACTCTCAAAACGACCGCCGGGTGTTGCCTCCGTCCGGAATGTTAATCGGAAACATTCAGGCCGGTTTTGCCTATCTTCCCCCTTACAAAAAAGAGTTGGGCGATCTCTGTTACCCTCCTGATGGCGCGACCGCTTTCCCGTATCCTTTCTACGACCGATGGGGTGACAGCTACAACACCACCTGCGAAGCAGTTGTGACCGATCAGGCCAGAAGCCTTGCAAGTGTCGCGTTCTGGATGGCTCAAAGCCCGATTCATAATCAGGAGTGGGCCGCCGCGGCAATTACGATCACAGGATTGCGAGCACAAAGTCCTGCGGATCAACCGGTGACGGCTTCGATCAGTTCGCCGGGGCTGGATTTATCCGATGCTCAGATAATTTGGGAAGCGCGCGATCAGCAGCCAATCACCGGACCCACTTTCGTTTTCGCGCCGAAAAATGTTGGACCTCAATGGGTTGAAGTGGAAGCGCAATTGCCTGATGGCCGCCGCGTATTTGCCAGCGCCGATTTTGTGGCGACAACTTCGCTGAAGACGCTGCCGAATGCCGATCAATCAGCACCTTTGAACGTGGAACAAAGCATGGTTGCCTTATATCATCTCGACGACTCGCTGGCCGACGCAACCGGAAATCGTAATCCACTCGCTTTACACGGCAATGCAGCCTTGGATCAAATTAATTTGGGCTGGCTCCAAAATCGAACGGGCGGAGCCTTACGGTTCAGCGATTTGGGCGACAACGCCTCTGTTTCAATCCCCAGTTCTGCTCTCAAAACCGGCGCGGGCGGCAGCATTTCAGTCGAAGCAATGATTTATATTAACGAACTAAAGGGACACAATCGCCGGACCGCGCAACTATTGGCTCTAACGGAAAATTGGAACTCCCGGCTCGAATTGGCCGAAGACACCTACGACGGATTATTAATCCATGGCGGGTCGCAATTTGCGGTGAACAATTCTGTTCTCATCAATGCACTTTCCCTTCAGAAGTGGCACCACGTCGTAATACAGATCACGGAAGATGACTACTCGGTAAAAATCGATGGCTTTACGGTCGCGAGCTCTCCTGCAACGGAATTTTCAAACTGGGGAAGCGGATCCGGAGCCGTACTGCAGTTCGGAGATTTTGATGGCTGGATTGATGAGGTTGTCGTGCGCAATGTCGGCGGTGTCGTCGTGGAGAACCAAACACCGTCCGTATCAATTAGAGTGGCTCCCGACGCCGCGAATCTGCTGGCTCCAGCTTCGGTGACTTTAAACGCCGATGCGAATGACAGCGATGGAATGATCTCACGCGTGGTATTTTATCAAGGCACGACGAAGATTGGTGAGTCTCTCACCCCTCCCTATAGTATGTCACTCGATGGACTCGATATTGGAACCTATACAGTTTCTGCGAGGGCCTACGATAACAATGGAGATTCAACTGCCTCCACGCCGCTAACATTGACGGTTTCCGGGATCGCCACTACCGCAGCAGCTCCAGTCATAACGCCTCATGGCGGAAACTTCGATTCCGCGACTGCAGTTACAATCCAAACTGCCACCACCGGCGCCGGTATCCACTACACGACCGACGGGTCTGATCCGGTGATTACGTCACCTCTCTTTTCTGGAGCCATCAACATCACTTCCAACACTGTTCTAAAAGCTCGATCGTTCAAAGCCGGGTTATTCGACAGCAGCTCGGATTTGGCCAGTTTTGTAGTAGGAAGCAGCAATGCACTGGCCCACGCCACGTTAGTTCAAACCGACATAACTGCTCAGGGTTCCTGGAAATTGATTTATGGCGATGAAGGTTTTGTTATCACGGATGACGCCACAAATCTGCCCGATTACGCGGAGGTGACTGTCGGAACCCATCAAGATTACGAATGGGCCAGCGGTACTGCGGACATTCGCGCGCTGCAAAAGACAGGGGGACCTGACCGGATCGCTGCCTGCTGGCTTTCCAGCACAAACTTTACTGTCAATTGTCGTTTTTCCGATACTTTGAATCATGAGGTGGCTCTTTATTTTGTCGATTGGGACAGGACTGGACGAACTGAACAGGTTCAAGTGATTGATGCGGCGACCGGGCTCACACTGGATACTCAAACTTTGTCGGACTTTGCTAACGGCAAATACCTGGTTTGGAATATCCGCGGGTCGGTCCGATTTCGCTTCACAAACCAAACGGGGCCCAACGCGCTTTTGATGGGCTTATTTTTCGCTCCCGCAAAGGTTATTCCTGAAGGCACCTTGAAACCTGTTGGCGTAGTGAACGGAAAATTTCAACTCCAGTTGACTGGATCCGGGGGTTCGACCTATGCGATCCAGTCGTCCACTGATTTCAGAATATGGACGACCATTTCAGCCGTTACTCTGACGAATTCGACGACAATAGTTGAAGCCCCCATGGCCCCGGCGAACGGGTCCCAGGTTTTTCGGGCAACACCGGTTCCGTAATTAGGTAAAGCCCTCCCCGGTCCACGATTCAGGGCTTCAGGGTCGCGGGCACTCTGATTACCACTGATGGTCGACAATTCAAAACCATTCCACCCTTGTTCGGGAAGCGTGCTTTAGGGAGACGCATAGCCCATGGGAATGATGAAACCGACTTTTTTGTTCGCGACAGGCATCGAGAATAGCTATCCCACAATAAACAACGGCCGGGAACGTGTTGATGAGATGGAAAAGTGCGGCCACTACGCGCAATGGAAGACAGATTTTGACCTGGTCGAACACCTTGGCATCCGCTTTCTTCGCTACGGCCCGCCCATACACAGCACTTTCCTCGGCCCGGGTCGTTATGATTGGTCTTTCGCCGATGAAACATTCAGTGAACTCAAACGGCGAGGAATCATACCCATTACGGACCTTTGCCATTTCGGGGTTCCGGATTGGATGGGTAATTTTCAGAATCCGGATTTCCCGGACTTATTTAAGGATTATGCAGTTGCTTTTGCCCAGCGGTATCCCTGGGTGCAACTCTACACACCGGTAAACGAAATGTATGTTTGCGCGCTGTTCTCGGGACGCTATGGATGGTGGAACGAGCAGCTTCGCACTGATCGCGGATTCGTGACCGCGCTTAAGCATGTCGTAAAAGCCAACGTGCTCGCAATGTTGGCAATTCTCGAAGTACGGCCAGAAGCGCTGTTCATTCAAAGCGAATCCAGCGAATATTACCATGCCGAAAATCCGGCGGCCATTAAATCGGCGGAAACTCTCAATTCCGAACGGTTTCTTTCACTCGACCTGAATTACGGACGTTGCGTCGATTCTGAAATGTACCGATTCCTGCTGGAGAATGGCATGACTCCGGAAGAGTATGATTTTTTCATGAACCACAAGGCAAAACATCATTGCATCATGGGAAATGATTACTACAAAACAAACGAACACCGGGTTTGCCGGGACGGCACCACCCGGCCATCCGGGGAAGTTCTGGGATACGACGAGATTACGCGGCAATACTACGAGCGTTATCGCCTTCCGGTCATGCACACAGAAACGAACCTCAACGAAGGCCCTGCCGGAGATGAAGCGGAAATCTGGCTTTGGAAGGAATGGGCCAACGTCCTTCGCTTGCGAAATGATGGAATTCCCATCGTCGGCTTCACCTGGTATTCGTTGGTCGATCAAGTTGATTGGGATACGGCCTTGCGTGAAAATAACGGGACGGTAAATCCGCTGGGCCTTTTCGATCTCAACCGTAAAATCCGATCGGTGGGTACAGCTTACAAAGAGTTGATCGAAGATTGGCGGGAGGTCCTCCCAACCCAAAGCGTCTGCCTGACCATTCCCCTGATCTTGCCGGAAGAGTATGAAGACGGGTCGCCTCAAATTCCAACCGGAGACAAACCTCCTTCGAATCCTCAATAGAGATCCTTCAGATAGAGGATAACGTTTGACCTGCCAGCGTTCTCCTGAGGGTGTTCCCTGCACTTACAGCGATCGTTTGAGCCCAATCAACGGGCGAAAATCGATGGAGGGCGCGCAAGCAAGCAAAAAAAACAATGTAAAGCTTGCCAAAAAGCACTGCATGCATAGATTTATCGGCTCTTAACGAAAATATGTCTTTTGCCGCAATTAATGTGCTTTTAGCGCTCGGGCCTTCCGCTGCGCCGGGAACCGCTCCCGACCCAAAGGCTCAAATGCTCCAGATGGTGGGCACATTTGTCTTCATGGGCGTTGTGATGTATTTTCTCATGTTCCGACCGCAGCAGAAAAAAACCCAGGAACACGCTCGCTTGCTTAAGGCTTTGAAGGCTGGAGACAAGGTAGTTACACAAGGCGGAGTACTCGGCGTGGTCATCACCGTAAAGGACAAAAGCGTGTCCATCCGTTCCGCCGACACAAAACTGGAAGTCCTCAAGAGCGCGGTTTCTGAAATTCTGGAAAAGAGTTCAACCGCCGTAGAATAGTCATCGTCAATGAATCGTAATCATTTCTGGAAACTGGTCTTAATTCTGCTCGTGCTGACATGGTCAGTCGCAGAATTTTATCCACCTAAAAATCGCAACCTGATCGACGTCTTCCAGGAGCAGGCGATCCACCGCGACACCAATTTCACAACCATAGTCTCTCGTGCCCGCGAAATGGAAAAAGCGCGCCCGAACCAGCCGTTTAATAACTTGCGCGACGCCATTGGAACCAATGACATCACTCATTACTTCCCCTATAAAATCGCCGACACCGATCCGACTCGCGCGATTTTAAACCGAGTTCAGCAAAAAGCGGCAGGCAAAATCAAGCTCGGTCTCGACCTTCAGGGCGGCACCTCCTTCGTGGTTGGCGTCGATACCTCGCATTTGGAAGCCTCGACAAATCGAGATTCCAGTGTGGAGAGCCGCGATCGAGTTCTCTCGCAGGCCGTTGAGGTTCTGCGAAAACGAGTGGATCGCTTCGGGGTCGCCGAACCGCTCATCCAACCGATGGGCGATAACCGCATTGTTATTCAGCTTCCCGGCCTTTCGGAAGCGGATAAAGATATTGCCAAAACCCAGCTTTCCAAAGCCGCATATCTGG
>JAQGOX010000273.1 GCA_028293365.1 Verrucomicrobiales bacterium
GTCCGGCACGCCATCGCCAGCTGGGGTATTTGGCCAGGTCTGCCAGGATTGTGCATGGAAGCCGACGCTCAACCAGCGGTCTTTCCATTCCGGATCGGAGAGGCGGGTGGGCGGACCGATCAATTCGAATTCATAATGGCTCATCACGGGACCGGCATAGACGCAGCGATCCGCGCCATTGTTGATCGCGATCATTAGCAGGTGCGCGCGCCCAGTTCCTTCGTGCAGCACGCTCCCAGGGTCGGGAAGCGAGACGCAATACTTCGTGCAGGGCACGTCGGTATGCACATCGGTGACGAGGGCGTCCCATTTCAGAGCGCCAGATGAAAACTGAAAATCGGCTTCCGGGCGCGCGGTTTGGTCCCGGGGAAGGTCCTCGGGAAGTTCCTTTGAGAGAGGACGGTAGAACAGCTTCGGGTACCACCCTTCATAGACTTCCCACCAGATTCCAGTATAACCGGCAATAACCTGCGCATACATGGTGTTCTGCAAGAAAGCCTCCTGCTCTTTCGTGAATGGTTCGTGGCGCAGTTCGCGTTCGCTCATCCCGAGCAGCGTCCCGGCGGTGTCCGCGAAACTCCGCATCGAAGCGACCTGGCGCGCTTGGATCGTTTTGAGGTCGGTCTTTACAACGTTTCCCGACCCGGCTGGGATCTCAAGCTCGGCCGTGCCGCTGTAATCGGTGTTTTGAATCAGGGTCGCGGCCGCTTGCGCCATCTGGCGCAGGCGCCCCCAAAATGCCGGGCGCGGTTCGACAAAACCGGCGGGATAGGAGCAAATATTTCCGCCACCGGTATAGGACTGTTCAGCATAAAGAACAGTGTCGTGGCGAATCTGCGTCCAGGAGGCCAGTTGGGTATTGAGATCTTTCATCGCCCACGCCTGAGTGCGTAGCGCATCGGGATAGGCCGGGTCCGTCGCCGGTACTGACAATTCGCGCAGGGTGCCCAGCCAGCTCATGTAAAGGTTCTCGCCCCAAACGGAGTCGGATTGATGGTCGATGACGGCACGGGTTGCGGCGAGGTTATGTTGATACATAAATCCATCCCGGTACAGGTGCCGGGTGGGTGATTGGTCCTGGATGCGCGCGACCAACTCTGGAACGACCTGATTATTGCCAAAAACGCTGAAAGCCACATCGAGAGCGCTCGGCACGCGGCGCGGGACCTTGGCGCCATCCCAGAGGATGCTGTCGAAGACAGTCTGGCCGAGTGCCCAACTATCCAGAACGAATTTTTGCCCAAAAATAGTGAACGAATGCGGCAGTTGGATTTGGTCCGCGCCGAGCGGTGAATTGAACCAGTCACTTCGAATATTCTTCACCCCGATGACGCCAGCCACGAGCTGGTTCTGCAGCGCTTCAAGCGCGGCGGTGTCCCGCACATCGGCAAGGGTTTGAATGCCAGCGGCGCGCAGCACTTCGCCCAATTGCGCGAAGGTCATCGAGTCGGTCCAGCCGACAAAGGTTTGCAGCAAGTGGTCGAATTGCTGCCAGCGGCCGAACTGGCCGGAGGCGTTGAGCAGGTAATTCAGGACGATGGCGGTACCCAACTCGCGCGGCGGGGCCATCCCAGCCGGGGCGCACGCGGCATCCTGGTACGGCCCGCCCGCCACCCGCAGGTCCAGGCGTCCGAGCCACATCACGCATTGAAAGTACCGGCCCAGCCGCGCCGACTCGGTGTAATGCCCGCGCGGTTTGAATTGCGAGAAATCAACCGCGCGCGGCTGGCCAAAAAGGTCAAAGCAATCGATCAGTTCCAGTTTCGCGACCGCCGCGAGGGTCGCAGCCACGCGGGAATCCTGCCCCAGCGCGGAAACCTGTTGCACGCCGCCCAGGAGCGAACGCGCCACCGTGACCATGTAATCCGCATCGAGGACGCTTTCTTTGAGCGGACCCGTCCCGGTTTGTGCGGCCAGGGCTGCGGCGTCGCCCACCTTGGAGGCCATACCCTCGAGCATTTGCCGAACGTTCTCGAAAAGATACGTCTCCTCGAGTTCGGAGAGCATCATGTCGTAGTTGCGATGCCAGGCGTAGAGGATCGGATCCGAGGCGATGAACACCGGCATGACATCCGTCCAAATCCGGCTGAAGAGTTCGCCTGGGCTGGGGGCGCCGAGCCGTTCGCTCACCACGAAGCCATTTTTCTTGAACGCCGCGAGTTCGTTGGTGTTGAGACGGAAATCAGTCTTGCGCAGATGATCGACCCCGGCGAGGAGCGTCAGGTTATACTCCGCCGGATCCACATTGAACTTCGGCCAGAAATCCGCCGTGGTCGGGTCCCAATCCAGCCCGGCGAGATAATTGGTCGGGCCGGGATAAAGCGCCGCGAATTGTTCGGGCGTAATCTGGCCCAGTGCGGCGAGCTCTTCGGAGAAAGAGTTGACATATCCAAACGTTTCGGCGCCGCTCTGTGCCAGCTTCGGCATACGCTGATCTGAAGAAAACCGTCCCAGCACCCGAAAAAAGGCTTGGGCTCCATCGCCTGGCAAATCCGCGCTCAGGGAATCATCCCCCACGCCTCCCTGGAGCGCCGGACCCGCGGGCGACCATTCCTTGAGGTCAGCGCTGCGCTGAAGCTCAAACACGAGGGAGGCCGTTGTGCCATCCGCCCGCAAAGCCCGCGCGGGCCACGTGGCTTTGAGGGCCGCACCTTCGCGCTGAATGTTCAAGCGCAATTCGCCCCCGAAAGCACCGATTTGATTCGCCATCAAGAGCAGGCCGCCGAGCAAACCGAGTGGATAGACTAACGTTTTGCGCATAATTTTACCGGGTTCACCGATGGCTTCATTTTTTTCCATTCACCCAGAGCAACGAGATTTCATTCCAAAACCCGCCAATTATTTTCAGAAATCTTTAACCGGCCCCAATTTAACGACTGACTTAGCGGGGGATTCTTGCACGGAGCCCTGAGACGCGGAGTTTTAGCCACGAAGGAACACATGGAACGCATAGAAAACGGTGAGTTCAATTCAATCATCGCTCCTCTTTGCGATCCTTGCGTTCTTTTGCGGCCAATCATTTTTCTCCTTCTGCTCCGCGCCTCGGCGGCTCTGCGCGAGATTCCCTGTTCCGGGAGACTATTGGGAGCGCAGGCGATAGATGCGGCTGGGATAATTTGTCCATTGGGGATCACTGAAATAGGACGAGCCGCCGGTGAGGGTATTGGTTACCACCGGAATCCAGACGGGATTAGCCAGATCGGCCGAGGCTTCCACCACGACGACCAAATTGCTGCTTCCGGTGATGGTGAAGCCGAATTGCCCCGCACGCACCCCGAAGTTGGGATCGCTCGTCAGCGCGTCTGGATTCCAGAGCACTGCCGGACGACCACCAAGCGCGGACTTCCACCCGGTAGTCCCCGGCAAATAATAGACGATCGCGTTGTCTGCCCCAAAGGTGAACCCGCCAAACTCATTCAAACCGAGGTCGGGAGCGTTACCCTTGAAATAGAGTCCCGTAAGATTAGTGCAGTAAGAGAACGCACCGTCCGGG
>JAQGOX010000275.1 GCA_028293365.1 Verrucomicrobiales bacterium
AGCCGCCGAAGGACACGTTGAGGTGGTCGAAGCGCTTATTAAAGCGGGAGCAGATTTTCGAACGCCTTTGGATGGCGGATTTACCCCGTTCTTCTTCGCCATTCGCGAAGGTCGGGCGGAGGTCGCCAGAGTTCTGCTGAAAGCCGGTGTCGATGTCAACGAAGCCATGCAGCCAAAACGAAAAGCCGGACGTGGCCCACAATCGGGAATGACTCCTTTATTGATGGCCGTTGAAAATGGGCATTTCGAGCTGGCAATTGAACTCGTCAAGGCTGGTGCCGATCCCAACGATCAGCGCGCCGGATATACCGCCCTCCACAATATCACCTGGGTGCGCAAACCGAACCACGGCGAAGACGAAGACGGCGCCCCCCCTCCGGCAGGGTCGGGCAAAATCGATTCATTGGAATTCGTTCGCCAGATTGTGGCGCTCGGTGCTGATGTGAATGCGCGCATCGCCAAAGGCCAGGGCGGAAAAAACATTTTGAACACAACCGGCGCCACGCCGTTTCTCCTCGCATCGAAAACGGCCGATCTTGTGCTCCTGAAGCTGCTTTATGAATTGGGCGCCGACCCGAACCTAACCAACAAAGACGAGGACACCCCGTTGATTGCGGCAGCCGGGCTCGGGACACCGACCGCCGGCGAAGTTGCTGGCGAGGAATCGGAGGTTCTGGAGGTTCTCGAATGGCTTCTGAAGATTGGTGCGGACATCAACGCCGTTGATAAAAACGGCGAGACGGCAATGCACGGCGCTGCTTACAAGAACCTGCCGGAAGTAGTTGCGTTTCTCGCGAAAAACGGCGCCAGGATCGAGGTTTGGAATCAAAAAAATAAATGGGGCTGGACCCCGTTGTTGATTGCTGAAGGCTTCCGGCCCGGAAACTTCAAACCCTCCTTCGAAACCATTGCAGCGATTCAGAAAGTTATGCTTGCCTCGGGCATCACCCCGCCTCCGTCAACCAGCGCAGTGGGCGTTAACAACAGTGATTTTGCCCCGCGCGAGAAAAAGTACGCCCAATAGTCCCCGGCACTTGTTTCCAGTTTTTGGCGAGCTCGCTGAAAAATAAAACCTCCATCGCGGGCATACTGTCGGACGGATGAAAATGGGGGTTATGGCGGATAGTGTTGTTTTGTTTTTCATATGCAAAAGCGTGTGCCCTTTTTGCCCGAGTCTTGCACCCATCATCGCAGCGAACGGCCGCAGGCCCCGTCGTGGCTCCAAATGCTGCTCTTCCTTGCGGCGATGCATAACTATGGATGACCTATATTTTTACGTTAGGCATCGTTCCCGTTTATGACTCCCAATGTCTCACAGATTCGCAGGCGAGCGGGATGCGGACTTTTAGAGCTTCTCTATTGTATGGCCGCTTGTGCGTTGGTGTGGCCAATAGCACATTGGGTTGGCCACCGCTTCTATCCGAACCATTCGCGAGCAGTTTTATTTATCATCATGCTGACCGCGTATCCAGCGCTCTGTTTAATTTTCATTATTTTGATGCCTCGATTATTCCGATGGGTCTACAACCGAAGACACAAGACTGGAGTGACGCGCGACGATTCCAAAAGAAATGATGATACCTAACAAGGCCTGCATCGAACGGCGGCGACCCGTCGCAAGCACGTGCTGGTGAAAATTATTGGGTAATAACTCTCATTCGAGTCGCGACGCTAGCGAGTATGCTTGATCGACGACGGCAAGTGCGGCTCGGTAAAATGCGCGCGGGCAGGAATTGACTTCATGCTCCGTCACTTCAGTAATCCAAATGCTTCCAGTCGCCGGAAATTCGGGGAAACGAGACGCCATTCCAACTTGTATTCCTTGCAGGATTTCATTCCGGTATTCTTCTGATACCGAAACTTTGAAATAGATACCCGGCGTCGCCTGTTTGTAATGGAACTGAACTCGCAAACCGGCGGCCTCGTACCTCGCCCCAAAATGCTGGCTGAAATATGAATAGAGTTCTATCTCGCCTGGTGTCTTCGGTATCGGTCGAGTATCGCAATGGAGTTCAGTCATTTCCAGCCCGAAGGAATTTGTAATAACTAGCAATCTCGCTCCAACACCGCGTCGGTCTTCATCAACGATAATGAAAGAGGTCCCCACCACGACTATGAACTCGACGCCAAAAGGCGACTTTGGATCACCGCGCTCCGTTCTCTGCTTGCGTAGGTATGATTGGCCGTGCGATTGCCTTACCAAGTGATGAAATCTGTCGCGCTGTTCCCAGGCCAACGTTCGAAATCGTGGGAACGCCGCCAGATGCAGGAAATATATTGGCGCCCCAGGACCAGACCGTCCCATCGGTCTTAAGAGCGTGTATTGTGGTCTCTCCACCCAGTCCATTACCCTCGGCAACCACATTGACCCAATCACGATCGGATCCAATTTGGGCGATCGGCGCACCGGTCGCAGGTATTTTTATTTCGCTGAGGCGATCAGGGGCTCCAGTTCCCCAAGTCCAAAGTGTTCCGACCGATTTCAGTGCGACACCAAAGTCGTTTCCACATGCCACTCGCACCCAATCTGTGTCCAAGCCAAGACGAGTGGGTCGATTGAACAAATTCGTGTCTGTCGGGTTGGCGATCCCTTTCGGGAGTTTGATCCTTTTCCAGTTACCCCAAACCCACAGAGATCCATCGCGCCGAATCGCCGCGCTTTGCGCGCCCCGCCAACCGGCACCTCCGGCTGAGAACGCTACCCAGTCGCTGTCTTGTCCGATGCGAGTCGGACGGTTTGTGGAAAAAAAAGTC
>JAQGOX010000294.1 GCA_028293365.1 Verrucomicrobiales bacterium
TGAAATAAAGCGCCGCATTAATCTGCGGACTGTTTTGCGCCTGATAAACCGTCACTGAGATATCCAAGTCCAGCCGTGCTTTTGCATCTTCCACCCCGCGATAAAGCTCCGCATGCGTTTCCGGATCCAGGCGATAAGTGGACTTTAATAATTCAAGGCGAAGATTTTCAGTATAATCCGCCTGGGCTCGGGTTGAAGCAAACCAGTTCCATAATTCCCGTTCCTGCGCCTTCAAATAATCCCGTAATTCGAAATGATACGGCAACGGTTCCAGCCTAAAATGTGGGGCGTTCAAAGACATACTGCAACTGTCGTTCCACTGCATTCAACCAGAGTCGACTTCAACGGTCAAAGCACGCTGCAGATCGCCCACCTTCAGCGAAGGAAAGTTCCATACCCCTCCTCTCAAGCACGCGATAGCGCGTTCTCGCTAACGAAAAGGTTTCGAGAGCGGAAAGCAGCGGGACTTTCAAGTAATAATACCGCACGCAACGCCGCCAGCGATGATGCGAACCACGGCCAGTGGAGAACTCGATCCTCGCCTACCGTCCAATTTGGTTGAGGAAGCCCGAATCGACGGCTAAGTTCTTCCGCGGTTGCAGCAAGGTAAACATCCTCAACGCGACCAACCTCGCCGAACAGTGGTGCGAGGAGACTGGGGGCATCGGCGAACGCGGCGGCGTTTGGATCGGATTAAAATCCATCAAGGAAATTTGCCAGGCATCGATCAAAAGAATCTCCCTGCGCGGCGAGATCTGCCACTTGTTTTAATGATCCTGGTCTCATGTTTTCCCCCCTTTGTTGCAAGCCGAGCTTTGAATGCAAGCACCATTACAGTTCCACCAAAGAGACATACTTCATCCATCACGTCTTCCTTAGCAAGTTCATCTGAAAGCAAGCTGAGTGCCTTCACAATGGCTTCGTGAGTGAGTGCCGATTTGTGTGATGGCTGCTGAAAGCTCATTTAATTGCGAGCAAGTCTAATTGGATCCGAATACTTTATCCACCTTCCGTTTCGCTTCGGGAAAATCAGCAGCCGCCAGCAAGTCAACTAGTAGTGGACGAGGAGAACCAAGCAAGTCGTCAGCTTTTAAGCAAGGCTTTGGCGAAGGCTGCGGAGCGGGATTGAACATCGAGTTTTGCGTAGATGTGCTTAAGCTCCTCGCCAGACCACGGTTGTGATCCGGTGCAACCACCAACCTCTTCAAACTGCAATTGCAAATCGCAAATTAAAAACATTTTTGTTTGCCGAAGTTTGCGATTCCTCCAAAGTCCCACCCGTAAATGCCCCTCCCATTCGTCATAGAGACACAGGCCTTGACCAAGGTCTTTGGCTCACAACGGGCCCTCGATGGAGTGAATCTGAAAGTCGCCCCCGGAGCTATCGGACTACTCGGACCGAACGGCGCTGGCAAGAGCACCTTAATGAAGTGCCTGTTGCAATTGCAGCCGATTACGTCCGGCTCCGCAAAATTGCTCGGACGGGAAGTGGGAAATGAGGGACGCGAGATTCGCAAACGAGTGGGTTATACACCCGAGCAGGATTGTCACATACCCGGCATGGTCGGGTGCGAATATGTCACCTATTGCGCGCAGTTATGTGGATTGCCGTTTCAGATGGCAAGACAGCGGGCGCATGAAATGCTCGATTTTGTCGGCATGGGTCAGGAACGCTATCGAAAGATCGACACCTACTCGACGGGGATGAAGCAACGTCTCAAATTGGCGCAGGCGATCGTGCATGACCCGGAAATTGTTTTCCTGGATGAACCGACCAATGGGCTGGATCCGAAAGGCCAGGCGCAAATTCTCGAGCTGGTCCATAGTTTGTGGCGCACGTATGGCATCACCGTGGTGGTTTCTTCGCATTTGCTTCATGATGTGGATCGGATCTGTGAGCAGATCATCATCATTTCACGCGGACAGGTGCTGGTGCATGACAGCCTCGAGAATTTAAAGGCGCGCAAGCGGGGCGCGGCGGAGGTGGTAGTGGCGGAGCGGCACGAGGAATTGCGTTCCGCCTGCGAGCGGAGGCAATGGCGGTGCGAACTGCTTCCGAATGGCCATCTGAAAGTCGAACACAAAGCGGAATCGTTGAACCCATTGCTCGGCCTTCTGCACGATCTGAAACTCGCGCCGCTCGAGATTATTCCAAGCCCGAACGCGCTCGAAGAAACATTCGTGCAAGCCCTGGAGATTTCACATGCCGCTGCATGACGCCAGTTACAAGCATTGGGACGGGGTGCATCTGGGCATCTGGCACCGGCGGCTGGCTATCACACAAAATGGGCTGGCCGCTTGCCTGCAAAACAAATTAACCCGGCACCTCGTAGTAATTTGCTGGCTGTCCGCTCTGCTCATGTCGGGCTTGCTGTTTCTGGTTGGGCAACTGCTGGTAAGCGACAGCATCGTGGTGCAATGGGTTGGGAATTTTAATCCGCAATTGCAGATCTTTGCCCAGCTCTTGACCACCTGGCTGGAACAGCACCCCGACATTTCGGTGCGGGCGACGCAGAATATGTTCTTTTATTATTTTTCCACGAACCTGATGCGATTTAGCATTTTCGCGATTGGGATCGCGATGCCGTTGCTGGTCACTCGCGACCTGGCGAGTAATGCGATCATCATCTATTCCTCGAAAGCGATCAGCCGCGGAGATTATCTGCTCGCGAAATTCGCCACCGCGTTCGGTCTGATCGCATTGGCCTGGCTGGGACCGGTTTGTGCGGCGTGGCTCGTGGGCAATTTGCTTGCGCCTGACTGGCGCTTTTTCTGGCATGCGCGCGCGGCACTTGGCCATGTCTTGCTATACGGATTGAGCACCATGGTGATTTTGAGTTTGCTGGCTCTCGGCGTTTCCGCCATTTCCATCAAGGAAAAATCGACCACGGCCTTCTGGTTTATCTGGTGGATCCTTGGCGGCGTCCTGACTCCCATCGCTCTGCAAACCAAACCATGGCTGCGCCATCTGAGCTTCAATTTTAACCTTGAGCAAATCGGCATCGCCGTATTCCGGATTGGGGATGATATCAAGACAACCCAGGAAAATATTCCCATCCTGGGCGATATGCTGCGCAAGATCAGCGCCCGGACCATCGAAGGGTTAAGCTCACCGGCCATCGAAGGCGCAGTGTTCGCTCTGTTACTCATGCTCGGGCTGGCCGGGTGGATCATTCGAAAAAGGGTTAGACCGGAATGAATGCTGTCGTTCAGGCCCGCGAACTCAGCCGTTGGTACGGCATCGTGATGGGGTTGAATAATGTCAGCTTCGAGATCGAATCGGGCCTCACCGGTGTGGTCGGCCCTAATGGCGCCGGAAAGAGCACGTTGATCCAAATCATTACCGGCCAGCTCCAAGCCAGCTCGGGAACTCTGACCGTCTTCGGCGAAGTACCCTGGAACAATCCCCGATTGCTGCAACGAATTGGCTATTGTCCTGAAGGCGAGGCAGTCCCCAAAGAATTGCGTCCGCTCGACTGGTTAAAGGGCCTGGCCTCGATCTCGGGAATTCGACGCGAAGAAGCGACCGTCCGATGTGAAGCCATTCTGGACCGGGTCAAATTGCCGCGCGAACATTGGTCCAAAACGATGGGCCAATATTCCAAGGGAATGAAGCAGCGGGTCAAACTCGCGCAGGGGCTCCTGCACGAGCCCGAGTTGCTCGTGCTCGATGAACCGATGAACGGTCTCGACCCCATGGGCCGCCAGGAAGTTGCAAACATTCTGAAAGAATTGGTGGCCCTGGGGGTCTGTATTATCATTTCGAGCCATATCCTCGCGGAACTCGAAGCCCTGTGCAAAAACGTCCTCGTGCTGAACTGGGGCCGCGTTTTGGCCTCTGGCAGCCAAAAGGAAATCCGCAGTGACCTCAAGAATTGGTCGGAAGAATTGTCCATTCAATGTGATGCACCGGAGAAACTCGCCCGTCATCTGTTTGACGCGGGGGTCCTGCTAGGGTTCGATCTCGATACCAACGAGAATTTGTTGCACATTCGCGTGAAAGATGCTCCAGCCTTCTATGCGCGCTGGACCGAGTTGCTTTTGGAAAGCCAGGTGACCGTCCAGGCCATTCGAAGCCAGAGCCGATCGTTGCGAAACATCTTCGATAAGGTAACCACCACATGAGCGAGCCCATTCTGGAATCGTCAGTTGAACGAGGGCGAAAAGCGGTGGCTTTGGTGCCCACGTTTTTCGGCGGATTAGGGGGAATTTGGCTGTTTACGTGGAAAGCGCAGCTCACCTCTCGGCGGCTCAGCCTGGCCCTGGTAAGTCTTTTTACGTTGCCCGTGCTCATTTATTTGACCACCTCTTCGCCGAAAGACTGGGCCCAAAACCGTCCTGCGAACGTGGGCGATCCAAAGATGTTTCTGAACGCTGTTTCCAAAAGACTCGTACGGGCCGGTGTGCCGCTGCAGCCGGCGCAAAAGGTCGAACTCGAAACAATCCTCACGGACGAATATACGCGGACCGAAGACACATTGGCCGAAATTCCAGCTTCACAAATGAGTGCCGAACGGCAACGGCAGGAGATCGGGCAATGTCGAGAACGGATTCGGAAACAAGCGCAAAACGTGCTGGACGAACGGCAGTTTGCTGTGTTCCAAAACTATCGGCCTCCCAACCGGTTCGAGCAGCCTCCGCCCCTGGCTGATTTGCAATGGAATCGCACCGCGCCGTTTTATCATTGGTTGATCGACCTTTATTTTTTCATTCTGGTGCCGTTGAACTGCGTCAGAATGTGCGGCGCGCTCATTCGCGATGAATTGGATGCGGACACGCTCGGTTTCCTGATCACACGTCCCTTGAGCCGGGCCAGGCTGCTCTGCATCAAATACATTTCGCAGATCACCTGGCTGCAGCTCTGGTTGCTCACCCAAACCTTGCTCCTCTTCGCCGCCGGCAGGCTGAAAGAAATTCCCGACCTCAGGAATTTGCTCCCGCTTTTCCTCGGGGCCCAGTTTCTCGCGATTCTGGCCTGGGGCGCTCTCGGACTTTTCCTCGGCCTGGTTTCGAAAAAATATATGGCACTGGCGTTGGTTTATGGATCGATTGTAGAGATGGGTATCGGCCGCATCCCGACAAACATCAATACACTTTCACTCATGCGCCATCTGAAAACGCTCCTGGGCCACAATCCAGCGTTGGAAAGTATTTACAATTGGTCCGCAATCGGTTTCCTCGGTCCCGTCGGCGCGCTCTTCCTCGGAACTCTATTGTTCCTGACCCTGGCCGCTCTAATGTTCAGCTATAGGGAATATCACCACACCACGGAAATGCAGAAGTGAGTCGGCACCGCGGAGCATGAGCGCCGAGATCGCCGCAGGCTTGGCCACCCAGTGCGTGCGGTCTATGACCCGCGACACCAGTCGCTCCGGTTTTCCTTTCCTTGGTTTCGAAAAAAGAGACAATCTTGAAAAACTTTCGCGCAAATTTGCACAATTTATGAGAGCCACTTGTCTTTTGAAGAGGTTTGGAATTCCGTCCAGCATCTTTGGAGTTATTCTGATCGCAATTCTCTGTTCAAACCTTTCGACCGGCTGGTCAGCCGAAACCGCCATTTCGTTCGAAGGTGAAAAAACTAAATGGCACGATGGCTTCGATCGCTTTGACTTCGTTATGGACGAAGCCACCCTGACGATCAAACCGTTCAAGGCGCCGGAATCTGAAAAATTCGGGGTTAGCGCGCCAGTCAAAGGAGAACGGCGCTGCGTCATTGTTGTTCCGAAACAAGCCGCGCCTGGCAATCCCTGGTCCTGGCAAGGTTGCTACTGGGATCACGAACCTCAAACCGAAGTCGAATTGCTTCGCCGCGGTTTTCATATTGCTTTCATCACGCCTGATCCCGGCAAACAGTGGGATGCCTGGTACAATTACCTGACAGAGAAGCATGGGCTGGCAAAGAAGCCTGCGTTCGTCGGCATGAGCAAAGGCGGCGTCAATGAATATGATTGGACTACGGCCAACCCCGGCAAAGTTTCCTGCATCTATGCCGACAATCCCGCGATCCGGCCTGAGGCATTTTTGAAGTTGGGCGAGTTGGCTAAGAACGATGTTTCCCTTTTGAACGTTTGCGGTAGTCTCGATTTCCTCCTTCAACGCCATACCCTTCAAATTGAGGATCGTTATCAACAGTTGGGCGGTCGAATCACCGTGATGATCAAAGACGGCACCGCACACCATCCCCATAGCTTGCGCAATCCCAAACCGATCGCCGATTGGATCGTCAGCCATATGCAGCCAGTTTCAGAAAGTCCGCGCCCTGACTTTATCGACGAGAAGTTCGTTAAATCCTGTTATTACAGCCTCGAAAGCACGAATCTGTATCTCAAAGAGGAAAAGACCTACGCCAACTGCCGAGGGCCGGGCTTCGTGGAGTGCTACGATCGCTATGATACCAAAACTGACAGCCAATGGGGACTTACGGGTCTTGCGGTGATCGTACCGAAGACAGTTGCTCCGGGAAAGCCATGGGTCTTCCGCGCAACCGAGATTCATCGCGACGACATAATCGATCAGGGTTTGCTGGACAGAGGCTTTCATATCGTGATCCCTCCGCTCACCGCCCAATCGGGCCCCGTGCAAAAGCAATGGGATGACGCTTATAAACTGATGGTCGATCACGGGTTCTCCAAAAAGCCGGTCATGCAAGGTGTGGGAACGTCGGCAGGCGAAGCCTACGCCTGGGCAATCGCGAACCCGGAAAAAGTCGCCTGCATTTACGGGCGCAATCCCGCATTGCGAAGTCTGATGATAAAAACTCCGATTCTGGAAAATCTGGTCCTTTTGGCCAAAGCCGGTGTCCCTATCCTTCACCTGTGCGACCGAACCGATCCCTGGTTCAGCCAATACACAATGGCTGCGGAGAGTCGGTACAAAGAACTAGGCGGACAAATGACTGTGCTGATGAACGAAGGCGACGGAAACGCGCCGCTCAACTTATCAAACCGGCTCCAGGCAATAGACTTTATAATCGGCAGAACAAATTGAACGTTTGTTTTAACTGTCAGACTGAGTTTTCAGCGTTCCGACCGCGCGGCCGGGATTGAATTATTTGTTTGGATTGCCGATTGCTGAGTCCCGCCGCCTGCACCCGAAACACTTTCACTCATGGCGAAGTAGGATCGGGTTCCAGATTTTCGCAGAAACGGAACAAATTCACGAAAAGACATCTGAAATAAAAGACTTCCCAGGTCTGTATGATTCAATCAGCTCCAACCGGAAGTTTCAGCTCCTTCAAAATCTGTTTTGCCTCCGCGCGCGTCTGTTCCGCTTCCGCCATCATGCCTCCTTTTTCCAGGTAATCACCAAATGTTCGGAGCGCGCATGCTGTGCGGTACCGCGTCCGGACTCCTGCGACTTGCGGTTGTTCTCCAATCGTCCGTTGCCGAGCGACTGTTTCCGAAAACGCGCTGATCGCCTGACTGGTTTCGCCACGACCGGCATGGATTTTGGCCATCATCGCGGCGACACGCGCATGAAAGCCCTGATAGCCGACCAGGAAACCGCTTTGGTTGGTTTCACCAATGAATTCACGGGTATCGGCCAGATACTTTTCGGCGGCTTCAAACTTTCGAAGTTCAACCATGCAGCGAGCCTGGATCAGAAGAAAAAAAGCTTTTGTTGTATAATAAATGCGTTCAGGCGGCAGTCTTTTGAGAGCTGACTCAGCCTCCCCGCGAATCTCTTCGAGGATTTCTGGCGCTAATTCAGGAGAAATCTTTGCTTCGAGTGCCATCCTGAGGAGAGATTCAATCTCGCTGTTTCGTGCGAGTTCGAGTGCCCTCTCGATATGCGGAAGGGCCTCTTCTTTGCGATCCAGCATTTCGTAGAAGCCCGCCAGATCCAAATGAGGTTTCAAAGCGAAAGCTGGGTTCGGGTGTTCTTTGGCCAATTCCAAAGATTTCTTATGTGCATCCTCGGCGGCCGCCCAATGCCCCAATTCTTCGCAATCGTTTGCAATGTTTTTCCAAACCAAATCCGGACTCGGATCTGCCATTGCCTCCGCACCTGCCGCCATCAGCATCTCCAGCAGCATTCCGTCCACCTCCTGGCCTCGGCCCTCGTTGACCGCTTTCGTGTACTCAGTGATTCGCGCCTCAAATTGCGGATCCCTTTTTTCTGCTCCGCTACTCTCACGTTCGGTATTCATGGGATCAACCTCCTGAAAGTGGTCATTTGTTTTGGAGAGCCCAGAGTACTGATTCAGGACCGTGCGCCAAACAGTTCAGGCTTGGACCTGGACGAAGAGTTATCTTCATTGCTGTCTTAGTGGGCTTAATCGATTATACGGTAATTTAATGCGAGCTCAAGACCTTCCTGTTTTCATTCTCAACGAACCAGGAACGAGGAACGAATCTCACTGGATCCTGCCTCAATCTTTGTAACCACCGGGTACGTCCACGAGATTATTCTCTAAAGTATTCGGATGGATTGCCGATATGACCTTTGCGCGCGGGCGCTTGGGAAACCGGCAGCTTTATTGACGGAGGTACTGGCGGTAGGCAATGGCATTCGTTTTGGCGAGTTACCAGGAACGGATGCAATTTTCCTTTATGTGCCGGATTCGGGCTTTCTCTTGGTCGCAATTTGCAACGCCCTCAAAGGCTTGCGTGGAATAGTGATCGCGCCAGGACCTTTCCTTCCGGCGCGCAACAAGTCGCCCAATAGCCGCTGCTCTGTTTTTTATTACATGAATTTTCGGACTTTTGTCACTGCATTTGCGACCCTGATCTCCTCGGTTCTAGTAGCTTTCGCCACCCCCTCACCGACAATCGACAGTGTGAGTGTGCCGGCAGTTGGCTCTTACAGTGCGTCTCAAAATCTCGATTTCATCGTCAACTTTAGTGATTCGGTCGATGTGCTTACAGATTGTGGTATCCTTGCAATCCCGCTAAACATCGGCGGTTCGACGGTAGATGCCACCTACCTGTCCGGCAGTGGCACAACCGCGCTGGTTTTTCGGTACACGATCGGTGCTGGCGACACGGACGCTGACGGCATTGAGCTTGCCTCATCGATTGCTTCCACTGGCGGTACCATCAGGGATTCTGGCGGGACCGACGCGATTCTCACTTTTACTCGGCCCGATACCTCGAACGTTCTGGTCGATACGACTGAGCCGACCCTTAACGCTTCGGCGCCCGTTGACGACGCCACTGGAGTTGCGGTTGGTACAGATATCGTCCTAACGTTCTCGGAGAACATGTCCCGCGGCACCGGCAGCATCACGCTTGATGCCGTCACGGGAACAGATGTCACTATTGACGTGTCCGATACCGGACTGGTCAGCATCAGCGGAAACACTGTAACGATCAATCCCGGCGTGACCCTGGCCTACGGGATCGGTTATGACGTACTCATTCCGGCTGCCGCGTTCGTGGATGCGGCCGGAAACACTTTTGCCGGCATTTCCTCCGCAGGTACCCTTAATTTCAGGACCACCTCACTGCCTGTTGTCGGCAATTTGAATGGCGACAGTGTCGCCTGGGCAGGAGCAGCCGGTTCCGTCATTCTCGACAATGCGGGCAATGCAACAATTAGCGACAGCATACTCGATGCGCTTTACAGCGGACGAGGCGACTGGTCCGGATCTACTTTAACCGTACAGCGGATCAATGGAAGCGGTTCACCTGACGGGTCGTCTAAAGATCTGTTCACCTTTGATGCAGGAGCGTCATTCCATATCGATACCGGCGCCGATCCATATAATGGATATCCGGTTGGAGATATACAGCTCGGCCAGAATTCCACAGGAGCGTTGTACGGCCCCCCTGACGACAATGGCAACAATTGG
>JAQGOX010000295.1 GCA_028293365.1 Verrucomicrobiales bacterium
TCGCCAACTGGAGCGGCACCTGGCCGGGGCTGGTTGGAATGTTGAATCTAAACGGATCGATGACCAAAGCAGGCATCCGTTATAGCACCCTTTGGAGTGAAGATTTTAAGGATGATGTTTTTAAAAAAGGACTTCGGGAATGGTTGGAGACCGGAAAAGTAACCCAGGATCAGTCGCATGTTCGTGACTTCAAGTCTGTGGAACTAAACGCTGAGGATCAGGAGACCGGCAGAGCGTTCGGACGAAAGTTCAGGGCACGCAAGGCAATCATGGGGGTCTTCGACGAGGGTTGCATGGGAATGTTCAACGCTATTATTCCTGACAGCCTACTGAATGCCTGTGGGGTTTTCAAAGAGAGACTGAGCCAATCTTCGCTCTACGCTGAAATGCTGAACGTGCGGAAGGACGAAGCGCAAGCGGTTTTTGACTGGTTAAAGAATAAAGGGATGACATTCAAAACCGGTCCTCACGAAGCCACCGATTTGACCGAGCAGCAAATTCTCGAGCAGTGCAAAATGTATATCGCTGCCTTGCGGATTTCGGATCAGTTTGGCTGCGATACAATCGGAATCCAATATCAACAGGGATTGAAGGATTTGGCTCCGGCAAGCGACCTTGTGGAAGGGCTCCTGAACAATGTCGATCGCCCCCCCGCGCATGACTCAAAGGGAACTCTGCTGTACCCGAATGAAGCGTTGCCGCACTTCAATGAGGTCGACGAATGCGCCGGGCTGGATGGATTGCTCACGTATCGTTTGTGGCGTGAACTCGGTTTTGCTCCTGAAAATACCCTGCACGATTTGCGTTGGGGCCAACATTTCGCTGGCAACGGTATCGACGATTACGTCTGGGTATTCCTGATTTCCGGGGCGGCGCCTCCCGCACATTTTGTGGATGGTTACAATGGCACTTCGAGCGAACGGCAACCCTCCATGTACTTTCGGCTCGGCGGCGGAACGGTAAAAGGGATTTCCAAACCAGGCTGGATCGTTTGGAGTAGAATTTTTGTGATGGATGGCAAACTGCACTGCGATCTCGGCGTCGCCGAAGTCGTGGCTCTTCCACCCCAGGAAACAGAGCGGCGTTGGAACGAGACGACTCCTCAATGGCCGATCATGCACGCAGTTCTAAAGGGCATCACGCGCGATCAGATGATGGCCCGACACAAGGCCAATCACATTCAGGTCGTTTATGCACCCGATGAATTGCAGGCCAGCCGCGCGTGTCGCATCAAGGCAACAGCGCTCCATGAAATCGGTCTCGAGGTGCATTTTGTGGGAAAGGTGGGACTGATATGATCAAAAAGCGGACAAGAACCAGTCTGAAAGTAGACTAACTCTATGACTGTCAATTTGAGTGAAGCCAAGGCGCATTTGGGGCGTTATGTCGCCCAGGCTGCCCCTGGTGAATTATTACGATTTGCGAACGCAACCGACCGATTGCTGAGTTGCATCCTGCCCGAATTTCACCTCAACCGCGCAAGCTCAAGATTGGGAAACTGAAAGGCCAATTCGAAGTCCCCGATGATTTTAACGAGTCTCTCCCAGAATTTGAGGCTAAGTTCTATGGCACGGTGCAAAAAAAAGCTCATAAGTCCAAATGAGGACAGTCTTGTTGGATACACAGATAGCACTTTGGCTGTTGGCTGATAATCCGCGCTTACCGAAACATCTGCGCTCCGCGACGGAAAGCGAAACTGACATCTGTTGGATTTTTCACCAAGTGAGCCTGTCGGAAATCCAGATCAAATACTCAATTGGAAAACTCCCACTGCCTGATTCGCCCGAAAAATACTTGCCAGAGGCGATATCCAACGCAGGGTTCGAGGAGAGGACGATTGAAAACGACGGGGGTTTCTTTTTAGATAAACTGCCAAACCATCATAGCGATCCATTTGATCGACTGCTGATTTCCCATGTGATGATTAATGGTTGGGAAGCGGCCAGCGTAGATGCGCAATGGGAAAAATATCCGATCCGGATTTTCAGAGGTTGATTAAGCGTCATTCCCACTCAATCGTAGCCGGTGGCTTGCTGGAAATATCAAAGCAAACACGGTTGACACCGGTGACTTCGTTAATGATACGGCTGGAGATGCGCTCCAGGATTTCGTAAGGGAGCTTTACCCAATCTGCGGTCATGCCGTCCTGAGATTCGACGACTCGCAAGGCGATGGTGTATTCGTAGGTCCGTTCGTCACCCATGACACCAACACTGCGGATCGGGAGTAAAACCGCGAAGCTTTGCCAGACTTTGTAATACCAGCCGGTCGATTTCATTTCTTCGACGACGATTGCGTCCGCATTGCGGAGAATGGCGCAACGACCGCGATTTACCTCTCCAAGAATGCGCACGGCGAGGCCTGGACCCGGAAACGGCTGCCGATGAATAATCTCCTTCGGCAGTCCTAATTCAGCCCCGAGCTGTCGAACTTCATCTTTGAATAAGCATTTGAGCGGTTCGACCAGCTTGAACTTCATGTTCTTGGGCAAGCCGCCGACGTTATGATGACTCTTGATCATTGCGGCCGGGTTGCCGCCAATGGGAACTGATTCGATTACGTCCGGATATAAAGTTCCTTGCGCGAGGAATTTGGCTTTGCCAGCGCGCTTCGTCGCATCCTGAAAGACCTCAATAAAGGTTTTGCCAATTATTTTTCGCTTGCGTTCTGGATCGAGAATCCCTTTCAAGCGGGAAAGAAAAATCCGTGTGGAATCCTCGTATTGGAGTTTTATTTTGAAGTGCCGGCCAAAAACTTCCTGGACAATATCGGCTTCGCGCGCGCGCAAGAGACCATTGTTTACAAAAATGCAGGTGAGCTGATCTCCAATTGCTTTATGCAACAGCGCGGCGGCCACACTGGAATCCACCCCGCCGCTCAGACCTAGAATGACTCGTTCCGTTCCGACTTGAGCACGGATAGCTTCGACTGCCTGGTCGACGTAGTTCGCCATCGTCCAATCTTTGCCGCAACCGCAAATCGCGTGGACAAAATTGCTGATGAGCTCCTTTCCACGCGGCGTATGCACTACTTCCGGATGAAATTGCAGGCCGTAAAAATGCTTGCTTCGGTCTTCGATCGCAGCAAATGGGGAATTGTCAGAAACAGCGACTGCTTTAAAGCCTTTAGGCAATTTCGTAATCTTGTCGCCGTGGGAGTTCCAGATTTGCAGGTTCTCCGGAAGGCCTTCAAAAAGTGGACAACTCGGATCCTGGACCGACAAATTACCCTTGCCGTATTCGCGCTTGAGGCCTTTCTCGACTTTTCCGCCGAGATAATGAGCCATGAGCTGGATTCCAAAGCAGACGCCTAGAATGGGAACGCCCATTCCAAAAATCCGCTTGTCGGGCAATGGAGCATCACTGGCATAAACACTCGAGGGCCCGCCGGACAGAATGATCCCTTTAGGGTTCAGTTTGGCGATTTCAGCCGCGGGGGTATCGTAGCGCAAGATTACCGAGTACACGTTGCATTCGCGGATGCGCCGCGCAATGACCTGCGTGTATTGCGAGCCGAAATCGAGAATTGCTATCTGTTCGTTCATCGAAGGGGTTAGTTTGTGCCCTCCACGAAAAGTTTTGACGAGGAAAAAATGAAAGGTTTATGGAGTTGAAGCCTTATGAGCCTGCCTTTTTTCGCGAATTCGATCAATTCCGCAAAAAATCGCCTAGAACTCAGTTTTTCGCGTAGGTTCAGATATCAATGATGACTAGATCCTGCGAACTGCAACTCTTGAACGATTTGAGGATCGGAACATGGACTCAGGCTTCGCGAGCGCAACGCGGGGGAACCAATGTGATTTTCAATGTGCAACCCAGGAACGGCATTAATGAAAAAGCTTTCTACCGGGTCAAAGTGAAAATCCCTTGGCTGGTGCTAAAGCCGAATTCTGCACAGTATTCTCAACCGTGTTAAAGCCGAATGACATCCTTTGCACCAATTGCGGACTCTGCTGCGATGGAAGCCTGTTCGCTGATGTGGAACTTGCGAACAGGAAGGAAGCGACAAGAGTGGAAATAATGGGGTTGGCTGTTGAGGACGCCGAAGAAGGAGAGAAAATCGCCCTATTGCTGCAGCCGTGTGCAGCTCTTAAAAACAAGCGCTGCACTCTCTATCAATTCCGGCCAAGGTGCTGCCGCACTTTCGAATGCCGACTGCTTCAGGAGGTCAACAAAGGGTCCACGCCGCTCAAACTTGCCAGTGAAAAGATAGCAGAGGCACTAGCGAAGGTTGCTGGCATCAATCGTCTGCTCGCGGGTTGCGGGCCATCCGACCAAACCCTGCCGTTAAAGGAAAGGTGCGAAGAAGCATTGGCATTACTGAATGAAAGAAATTCGCGCGATCCAAGTGCCCATCTAAAATATGCCACGCTGGAACAAGCGATACTGTCGCTCGAAACACTGATTCAGGAAACGTTTCTTAACAAAACGACGCAGAGCGCTGAGAATTACCCATGCTAAATAACTGAAAACAGCGGCTTTTCCAACAAGTTTTGCTTTGGAACAAGGGATTTCCGAGTTTCCAAAAGCTTCGCTTTTGGGTGTCCCCTTCCCCAAAAATTGGTAAACTTGACGGATATGAAAGAAGTCGAGCGCGCACCCGAAGCAAAAGTAACGGCCCGCAATTCGATTCGATTAAATTGAACAATTTTATGCCCGATCAGAACACAAACGAACCGTTACCCTTCTTTGCGAGGTTTGGCCTCGCCTTCAAAGTCCTCTTTGATGGCATGCTCGCGCGCCAGGTTTCAGGCCTCGGACTGGATACCCTGCCCGCTCCAGAAATACAGGAAATGGCGCGTCCCGACCAATCCACTACATCTGGATTATTCGTCTTTTCTGCTCTGCAACGGGAGGGACGCCTGATCGATTTCCTGCAGCAGGATGTCGCGGGCTTTTCCGATTCCGATGTCGGAGCGGCTGCCCGGGTCATTCACGGCGGCTGCCGCAAAGTGCTCGATCAATATGTCACGATCAAGCCGGTGCTCACAGAAGGTGAAGGCTCCGTTGTCAGTATTCCCAAGGGTTACGATTCCAATCGAATTCGCGTGGTCGGAAATGTGGTGGGCGAGCCTCCCTATCGCGCGACCCTGAAACATCAAGGCTGGGTCGCGACGGAGATTCGTTTTCCAAAAATTGCGCCTGACCTCGATCTGCGCGTGCTCGCGCCTGCCGAAGTGGAAATTTAATAAGTGCCTACCGATCACCTGACGAAATTATTTTCATGTCGAAATACAGCATTGGCATAGACCTGGGCACGACCAACACCGCGCTCTCCTATTTGGATTTGTCGCAATCGGGTTCCCGCCCCGCCGCGGAATCTGTTTTGGAAGTCCCGCAATTGACCGCGCCCGGAACGCTCGAAAATAAAGGGCTTCTTCCCTCGTTCCTTTATCTTCCAGCTCCCGAAGAGTTTCCCGCCGCCGCCCTCGCCCTTCCCTGGGAAAAAGGGAATCGGCAGATTGTCGGAGAATTCGCCCGTGCGCATGGCGGCAAAGTGCCCATGCGTCTGGTGGCCTCCGCGAAAAGCTGGCTCTGTCATCCCGGAGTCGACCGCAAAAGCGCGTTGCTGCCATGGCAGGCACCGCCCGAGATCCCAAAAGTCTCCCCTCTCGATGCCTCGGCAGTGTATCTGCGATATCTTGCCAACGCCTGGAAAACGAAATTCAAAGGCGACGGGCAGGCGGATCTCGCCGAGCAGCAAATCATTCTGACCGTGCCTGCATCATTTGACGCGGGCGCGCGCGAATTGACGCTCGAAGCGGCCCGGCAGGCTGGCCTCGAAAACGTCATCCTGCTCGAAGAACCGCAAGCGGCTCTGTATGCCTGGATTGAAGCGCAGGGCGAAAGCTTTCGGAAACATTTGCGGGTCGGTGATGTCATCCTCGTCGTCGATGTCGGCGGCGGCACGACCGATTTGTCCCTGATCGCGGTGACCGAAGAAAAAGGAGACCTGCAACTGACGCGCCTCGCAGTTGGAGATCATATTTTGCTTGGCGGCGATAACATGGATTTGGCTTTGGGTCATACCTTGAATCAAGCACTTCAAGAGGCAGGCAAAAAGCTGGATGCATGGCAATTCTCCTCGCTGACCTATGCCTGTCGCGAAGCCAAGGAACGGCTCTTCAGCGAACCAAAACTAAAAGCAGTCCCCATTTCGATCGCCAGCCGCGGTTCCGCGTTGATAGGTGGCACTATCAAGACTGAACTAACCCGCGCGGATCTCGAACGGATTCTGGCAAACGGTTTCTTCCCCGAAACAAAAGTGACCGAAGCACCGCAAACCGCTCGCCGAAGCGGTTTTGCCCAGATCGGCCTCCCCTACGCCCAGGACCCCGCAGTCACGCGGCACATCGCGGCCTTTCTCACACGCCAGACAGAGGCTCTGCTGCATTCCAAAGATGTTCCAGCCACGGTTTCGGGAAAACAGTTTATTCATCCGACAGCGATCCTTTTCAACGGCGGCGTTTTCAAAGCCGCGCCACTGAAGAGCCGGGTCATGGAAGTTTTGAACTCCTGGCTCGAGCGCGATGGCGGCGCTCCGCTTCGCGAATTGGAAGGTGCGGATCTGGACCTCGCGGTCGCGCGAGGAGCGGCCTATTATGGATGGGTCCGTTCCGGTCACGGAGTTCGCATTCGGGGCGGCACGGCCCATGCCTATTATGTAGGGATCGAATCCGCCGTCCCCGCAGTCCCTGGTTTCGAACCTCCCGTTAAAGCGCTCTGCGTCGCTCCCTTCGGAATGGAAGAAGGGACCGAGGCTGATGTTCCACCGCAGGAATTCGGACTGTTCGTCGGTGAGCCGACTCAATTCCGCTTCTTCTCCTCCTCCACGCGTCGCGAAGATCTCCCTGGGACCATGCTGGATGACGCCTCCCACAACGAAGAGTTGGAGGAGGTCGCTCCGATTGAAACCTCTATGCCTGACGGTAAATCCGAATCGGGAAAATTAATTCCGGTCAATCTTCAAGCCGCGGTCAGCGAACTCGGATTGCTTGAACTGCGCTGCATCGAGAAAAATGGTCCGGGCAGATGGAAACTGGAACTTAACGTTCGCATGAAAGAATAGAATCAAACCATCCTCATGAAACGAATCCTCTCATTACTGGCACTGGTTGCGGGCGGTCTCGTTCCCCAGGCGGAGCCGCTGGTTTTTCCCGTGGAAACCGCCACCCTCAAAAATGGAATGAAAGTGTTGCTTCATGAGGATCATTCGATTCCGAATGTCGCCCTCTACATTTTCTTCAAAGTCGGCTCCCGCAATGAAAGGCCGGGCATCACCGGCCTTTCCCATTTCTTCGAACATATGATGTTTAACGGAGCCAAAAAATATGGCCCGCACATGTTCGACCGCGCCATGGAAAACAGCGGTGGAAGCAACAACGCCTACACTTCAAACGATGTGACGGTGTACCAGGACTGGTTTCCATCTGAAATGCTCGAGCTGATTTTGGATCTCGAAGGGGACCGCATTCGCGATCTGAATTTTGATCCCAAAATGGTTGATTCCGAACGCGGGGTCGTCGCTTCTGAAAGAAGAACCAGCGTTGATAACAACAATTTTGGAGTCTTGAACGAGCAATTTCAGGCTGCCGCCTTCATAGCTCACCCGTATCATTGGCCGGTGATCGGTTGGATGTCCGACATCCAGGCCTGGACTCTTCAGGATTTGAAAGCGCACTTCAGCATGGGATACGCCCCCAACAACGCCGTCATGGTGGTCGCGGGCAACGTTGCCGCATCCGGTTTTCTCAAATTGGCAGAAAAATATATCGGGAGCATTCCTCGTCGTGATCCACCTCCTGCGGTGCGCACGGTCGAGCCGGAACAAATGGGAGAACGTCGCATCCGGGTGGAGAAATTTGCTCAAACTCCAATCGTGATGATGGGATGGCATGTGCCCGAAACCGCGAATCCCGATTATTACCCGCTCAGTATATTGCAGGTCATACTGCTGAACGGCGAAAGCTCGCGGCTGTACCGTCGCCTGGTGGACAAAGATCAATTGGCAATCTCCATCGATGGCGGAATGAGCCAATCATTTGATCCGATGCTCTTCAGCATCACCGCGCAACCTCGCGAAGGTATTGGACCCGAAAAGGTGGAAGCGGCACTTTACGAGGAATTGGACCGCGTCCGAAAAGACCTCGTCGATGAGAAAGAATTGCAGAAAGCCAAAAATACTCTTCTCGCGCAATTCTACCGCAGCATGAAAACAATCAGCGGCCAGGCGAATACGCTTGGCAGTTACGAGATTTTCTTTGGAGACTACAGGAAACTGCTGGAGGCTCCCGACCTCTTCGAAAAGGTGAGCCGTGACGACTTGAAACGGGTCGCTCAGAAATATTTCAGCGAAAAGAACCGAACGGTCGCAACCCTGATCCCGGCAAAGGAGGCAAAGTAATATGAAACGCAGCCTTCTCCTTGTCCTTTTGATGTTCGCCACGCTGGCGCGAATCAGTGCCGGAGAGTGGATTCACTTTCCAGCCT
>JAQGOX010000296.1 GCA_028293365.1 Verrucomicrobiales bacterium
GAAGCTCCCACAATCGACCGAATTAATGTGAGTTTGTCCATCATTCCCGCCAACAAGGGAAGGTGCTCACAGATTTGAATTCCAGGGACTTTGGTGCTGATCGGCTGGAATTCGCCGCGAATTTCCGCGGGGGCATCCATTTTTAAATCGAACATATCCTGGTGGGAAGGTCCTCCCGGCAGGAAAATCATGATAACAGCCTTGTGCGACGAGCGAACGCCGGAGGCAGATTCGGCTCGAAGCAGATTGGGCAAAGCAAGGCCACCAAGGCCCAAAGCTCCGACCTTCAGGAAGTTGCGACGAGACACCCCATCACAGAAGCGGGTGCGGTTGCCGTAAATGGTTAGCATGGTGTCTCCAGAATACTTATCAGATCCTTTTGGATTTGACCAGTCTGGAAACAACGGTATTCACAACAATTTACGTGGCCTCTAAATTCCGATTAGTCGGGCTTTGGGCATGGAAATGTTTGTTTTATGGCCTGTTCGTGAGTTTGAAATAGGCCTGATTGAACTCGGAGATATCTGCGGCGTAAGGTGATGTGACTTCTAACGTCTCCCATGTGTCGTTTGATAACGATGTGCGGCGTTGCAGGTGGAAGCCGGCCGGCCAGCTAAGCTGGAGGGTTAGGCTTCCAGGAACGGGTGGTGTAAAGCTGATCGCAATTGGCGTCTCCGGAGTAGTAGCAACCTCAAGTCGTGCGACGTAATAGGCGGTCTGGTTGGCTCCGGAAGATGCAAGCTGCGGCCAATCGTAGCGGATGTCGCCGAGATCGAGCGACCCGCCTGCGGGAGGCACCAGCGTGAAGCCAGCGGTTGTTACGTTCCCTCGGGTATCAACGGCGATGTTATAATCGGCCGCGTTGTCGAATGTATAGAATTGCGTCCCCCCGGTTTGTCGGATGAATTGTTCCTGGCCATCGGAATTTACCATGGCTACGAACTGGTCATGTCCGGTGAGGGACGAACCAGTCACTAAATTGGTTCCAAAGAAAATATTGCGAGTGGCTGATCCATTTTGGCCCGGTGCGAAACGAAACCATCCCGTTAGGTATATGGAGCCTCCGGGCCCAACGGCGGCGTCGCAAATGGTAAGCCACCAGGTTTTCGCCCAGAGGACATCCCCACTCGAAGAAACTTTGGCGGCATAGCTGGAGCCGCCCACTATAGCGGTGCCGGTAAAGTTGTTGGTTCCGATTTGAAAGGTTTGATTGGCAGCGAGTGCAATACCACCCGCGACCACAGCATTTCCATCGCCGTCAACAATCAGCGCCGGAGTCGAAACGGGACCGCCCGGGCCGGGAAAAGCGCGCGACCATTGGAGAATGCCGGCGGAATCGTAGCGGGCGAGCATGTAGGACTGCGCTCCGTTCGCACCCAGCGCTGCGAAATTTGTTGAACCCAGATTTAATGCCTCGAGGCGATTCGCGTAGAGATAAATTCCACCGGCGCGATCGAGCGCGAACCGATAGTTTTTGCGATCGGTGAGCGTTGGAAGAAACGCGAGAGTCTTGGTGCCCAAGTCGTTACCGTCGTAAGAAAACGACCTCACTTGCCCATTTGATACGAGGACGCGGACATGACCCGAGGCGTCGAGGTCAAATGTGTCAATGGTGGCCGTATCGAGTTGGCCGGGGGACATATCGCTCAAATTGACGACCCAAAGAATTGATCCATCGGCGGGATTGAGGCGCGCAAGAAAGTTCCCCTGTGCGCTCAATGTGTTTGGCGGATGCGTGATTATTCGGCCTGCGATAAAAACTTCTCCGCCTGGAGCGACTGCGGGAGCGACTGTAGATAGGATATAGCCGGTCGCCGTGCTTGGGCTGGTTTCAAATCGCCATGCAAAGTTACCTGTTGAATCAAATTTCCGAAGCTCAGGGGCGCTCTCGTTCAAGAGCAGATAGGTATTGCCAGCGTCGTCCACCGCGACCTTTGCCGGGAGGCCGACGTAGTTGGTTGAACTGCCGACAAGCGTCCAATCTTCCATATTCGGACGAATCTGAGGGGTCACCTCAATCGGCGACCCTGTGGCAATACCAAAAGCATTGCTGGCAATGAGTGTGTAGGTTCCACGATTGGTACGTTCCAGATCAGTAAAGATAAGCTCGCGATTGGTCGCATTCAGGAGCGGCTGGCCGTTAAAAAGCCATTGGAAAGTCGGCGCTGGAACACCGCTGACACGACCTTCAAGCACTAATGGGTCTTGTAACAAACCGGTGCGGGAACTCGCGGAAACCATCGTCAAAATCGGTGCCGCCGGGGCGAAGCTGGGCGCAAGCCGGGCAATAAATCCGACTGACGGTTTAAAGGTTGCGCTGTTTGTTGTGTACAATTCGAATGTGTCGAATCGTTCGCCGGCGGTTCGAGCGAGTCCATCAGTGGTACCTGCCGACATTGATCCCGCGATAAATATTTCGCCGGAGGGTGCGATTCCAATCAATCGCGGTGTTCCACCACGCGGGTTATCAGCGAATGGTAATTTTTCACCCAGGCCACGTGCCCATAATAATGTGCCACCGGGTGTGAATTTGGCGACAATGGCATCGGTTCCGTAGCGACGGTCCACAGTGGCGGCACCCAGAGTAGCAGGCAATATGTTGGACGGGAACGCATCGAGCAGAACTGCGTTACCACTCGAATCTATCGCCAGCTTCGAGCCGCCGGAAGTGGAAATTGTCTGACCCCAGACCATTTCACCCGCTGTATTCAATCGGGCGATGAACCTTGAGCCAACCACCACCCCGTTGGGCAATGCCGCCGTCACCTGGTCGCGCGCGGCCACCAAATACGCATTCCCATCCGCGTCCGCGGCCGCAGCCGAGATTTGGGTGTTGGCGAGGAATCCGTCAGAAAAAACACCAAAAGTTTTCACCCAAATTGGTGTTCCATCCGGTGTGAGTTTAGCGATAAATCCGTCGGTTGCGTATTGTGACTGCGTTGCAGAAATAATCTTCTTCGTGGATTCGACCGCCAGGTTTCCAAATTTGGCGTTTCCCTGAAATGACCCAGCAAAAAAAAGATTTCCAGCCGCATCGGAAGTGACGCTGTTCAAAGTTTCACTGTTGGTTCCCCCGTAACCGCGGACCCAAAGTAGCTCTCCTGAAAAATCGTATTTCGCGAGGTATAAATCCCAGGAACGATCGTTGCTCCCAAATGTGGCATCGTAAGCATTGGTCAGCGTCACGCCTCCCTGGATATTGAAAATATTCGCTGCTTTCGCACCAAAGCGACTCTTGCCTCGGAAACGTCCGGCTACGAAAACGCCGTCTGGCGCGGGCATTAAGGCGGTCACATCAGCTCCGTGCGGAATATTGGCGCTTTCAAAATAGTTGGTGCTTGGTCCCTCGACTGTGGTGGTCCAAACATTGGTGGCACGAGGAATCGCGCCGTTAATCGGCGCCGCCGGGCGCACCCGATTAAGAAAAAAGTTTCCAACATCGTTGTCCTGTCCCGCGACGAAAGCCCCTCCTTGCCCATCGGAAATAGCAGCCCTTACCAGCGCGGGCAGATCAGTTGTCCAGTTGGTTTGGCCAGCGGAAGTTAATGAGCGCAGACCTTTGTCAGCCCCCAGGAGAAATGTGCCGTCGTCGACAATGGAAAGGGCCGCAGGATCGCCCGAGCCCGGTTCGAAAGCGCCTGTAACGGCTGGCGCATTCGTTTCGGTGAAACCGCGGAACGACAGGATCGAGCGTTGTGATTCGTTGACCGATATCACAATGGTTGCGGGCTGACCGAACGAGTGATCCGGGTTGGGGAAAAGATTGGTAATGCGGGCCGAGTAAACTCCAGCATCTGATAGCGTAAGGTCCGGAATGGTCAGTAGAAAACGGCTGTTTACGCCAGTTTGCCCAGGAACAGGTCCGAGTGATTTCGCAGTTGTCTGGTAAGTGCGGACTTTCGAATCGAGCGGAGCTCCATCTTTCAACCATGTCACCGCGACTGGATTTGGCCCAATCAGGTCCAAAGTGAAAACGTTCGTGGCTGGCCGGCGATCCCCGAGCACTCGATAAGTTCCTGCCTGGGATTTTGTGTTATCCCCTCCCACGACGATACTGTAACGTCCATCTTCATACGCTTCCAATCGTGAAACGTCTGCGGCGCGAGGAAAATTAGTCAGGGAAAGGGAAAGATAACCGTCCGCTCCCGGAGCAAATCCCCAAGTGCCGGTGGCGGCGGCCGCGCCTGTATTATCCGCGACGTAAAAGCGGTTGCTCGTTCCCAGGGAGAGTTGCCAAAGTTCAGGTGTGCCTCCTGATTGAATACCACCGGCGAACGGAGGCAAGGAGCTGATCACATTCATCGCCAAAATATGAGTTGTGTTTGGAAAGGGGGTATTCGTTGCAACCAGGCCCTGACGCAGACCAACGAAATTGAATTCCCCAATGCCGACAACCACATTGGACAGAGCGGTCTGTACCGTCGCGGATGTTGGAGTCTGCACCGATACGGTGGCCACCGTACTCGTAACACTTCCGAAGCGATTGGAGACGACGAATCGATAGTCACCCGCCGCCGTCAAAAGGGCATTGAAGGCGTAGGAATTTGTGGCCGGTCCGTCCAGAGTTGGAAAGGACTGCGGTGGGACGTACAGGTTTGTGCCTGTGTGCAAAAGGAAGATGCCCAAAGGCGCCTCACCATTAAAACTAATGGAAAGGTTCGTGGCGTCGCCAAAAGGAACATTGAGTGAGCCGGGCTGTTTTAAGATGACAGGTAGGCCGGACGTTTGAAGTGTCACGGTAGCGACGCGGCTGGTCGTGCTGCCCCCGGGATTGACTGTTGCAACCAGCGCGTATTCACCCATCCGATTTGGATCACTGCCGGCCACGGTCAGTTGTTCTGATGACACGGAAGGAATGGACGCACTCGTGTTAAGATTGGTGCCATTGTGCTTCCATTGGTAAGTGACCGCTCCATCGGCGAGAGCATGACCGCTCAGCTTTACGGGCTGGGAGGAAAACAAGGCCAGATCTACTGGCTGCGTTGTAAAAATCGGCGCACCGGGAATAAGTACGTCCACGTGAGCGACCGCACTGGTAATCGAGCCGCCGAACGCATTCGTAAAAACCACGGTATAATCACCGGTTCGGTTGGGATCATTCGCAGGCAAGGTCAAAAAGGCAAATCCCTGGCCCTCTCCGTTACCCGAGGGAATGGGGGAGCCATTTTTGTACCACTGAAACCCGGTCGCAACCTCTGTCGAGCCTTGAGCGGAGAGATTGAAACTGAGGCTCAGTTTAACAGTTCCACCGATCGGTTGCTGCGTCATGACCGGTGCGGCCGGTTGGCGGACCGTGATAGTCGCCACCTGGCTTGTCACCATCCCAAACGTATTTGCCACAATAACCAGGAAATCGCCGGAGCGTTCCGTCGAATTCAGGCCCAGGCTCAGGGATTGAGTGATTTGAGAGGGTAAATTGGTGCCCGCATGCTGCCATTGATAGATAAGAGGACTTTCGCTCGTGGCGGTCACGGTGAGGAAAAGCCCTTCGCCCGCGCCGATCGTTTTCGTTTGCGGCTGCACCGTAATGACCGGCGGATTGATGGAAGGTGGCGGCATCAACCGGAACATTCCAAAGGTGTTCTGAGTCCCATCGAGAAAGCCCTGGGCAAAAAGCAGCTTGGAATCCGGCTGCATGGCGAATGCGCGGGTTTGCAATGTGCCGATATTAAAATCCGAAATGGTTCTGTTATAGGCGGCATTCGGCAAATCCCGTTGTCCGGCCAACTTGCCGGCAGACGTCAGGAAGAAGAAACTTACCCGGGTATCTCCCGCCGTCGGATTTCGCACTAGAACGGAACCTCCGTCCGGTAAAAATGCGGCTGGAATTGGATGCAATCCCTGTTTGTTTGGATCGGTGAGAAAAGTGTAATTCGTGTCCGGCGTTCCGTCCGGAGACAGCCGCCGGATCTGGGGTTTTGAGCTTGAATCATAACCGGCAACCAGCACGGAACCATCCGGGGCTACTGCGAACCGGCTTTCATCCTGCAATTGATTCGGGGGATAGGGGAATTTGAACGCGCTGTCTTTTGATCCGTCGGACTTCAACCAGACCAAATGTGAGATTCCGCCGACGTTTGGATTGTTATCGCCGGCCAGCACCAAGATGTGGCCGTCTGCCTGTGCCTGGAATTGTAATGCCTGAAGACCACTCTGAATCCCAGTTGTATAGGTGAATGTGGAATCGACCGAGCCGTCTGCATTCAATCGCACCGGACTAAAGGTTCCGGAGTGATATACTATTTTGCCATCATCCTGGAGTGTGAGACCCGCGTAATGACTCGCTTTATTCGCATTGAACGATGCGTCCACGGACCCGTCCTCATTAAAGCGGATGATATTGGTCCGCCCGCCGGCGCCGGTGTTCAAGAATCCGGCCGCCATGAATTTTCCGTCGCTCTGTCGAACTAAACCGTTTATCACCGGTTTGCCAAAAGGCCCGAGCGGGGCAATCGGCGGATTGAACGTTCCATCAACGGTTCCGTCAGAGTTTAATCGCGCCAGAGCATGATGTGTTTCGCCCCCAATAGTCTGAAAATTCCCACCGACCACAATCTTTCCGTTCGGCAGCACGATGGTCGCATTGGGAAGGCCATCCATCGGAAGCGTCTGGAATGTTGTGTCCCGACTGGCCGGCAAAGCCGATTCTCCCCGAAACGCTATAAGGAAGAACGTGGCGATCATAATCCACCTCATTGAGGCCGGAATGATTTTGAGAAAAAAGGGAAGGCCGAATCGTGGTGACTGTATACTCATTTTGGGTGCGAATCTTCCGTAAATAAAGTCTGCGAAAGTTCTCCACTCTGGGGTTTCCCGCAAGCAGAATTCGCATTTATCTTTGCCGACCTGCGTTTTGTAACATTCTCTTATGCAATAGAAAGCATCGGGTCGCCGTTCTGGTTGCGGGGGAATATCCCGTTAAAAGGCGGCGCTGGTGTCGTCCTAAGCAAGTGCTGACGATTCCACTTAAATCGGTTGTGGGCTGGAAGACGGTAACAATGCGTTTTGCAGTTTTGGGCTTCGCCTGGAAAATCGAACGCGGATTGACTCCATGTAAAGGTAGATCACCGGAGTAATGTAAAGAGTAAGGGATTGGGAGACGAGGAGGCCACCAACTACGGCGAGTCCGAGGGGTTGGCGAGCTTCCCCGCCCGCACCAAGGCCAAGTGCAATGGGCAATGTGCCCATCAGAGCGGCCATTGTGGTCATCATGATCGGACGGAAGCGAAGCAGGCAGCCTTCGTAAATTGCATCATGCGCGCTTTTGCCTTCGCGTTGGGCTTCGATGGCGAAATCGATCATCATGATGGCGTTTTTCTTCACGATGCCGACCAGCATGATCAGGCCGACGAAGGCGTAGATATTTAGGTCGATGTGAAATAACATCAAAGTCAACACCGCGCCGAAGCCCGCTGAGGGCAATCCGGAGAGAATAGTGATCGGATGAATGAAGCTCTCGTAGAGAATGCCGAGAATGAGATAGATCACCAGGACGGACATCAGTAGCAGGATGCCGAGCCCTTTGAGTGACGATTCAAAAACTTGAGCAGAACCTTGAAAACTCGCGCTGAGGGTTGCGGGGACGTGCAAGTCACTTTCCATTTGCTTCACGAGATCAACTGCGGTTCCCAGGGAGACTCCCGGTGCCAGATTGAATGAGACGGTAACGGAGGGTAATTGGCCAAGGTGATTCACGGTCATCGGGCCGATTCCGCGGGAGATTTTTGCGACGGCTCCGAGCGGGATCAATTTTCCGACATTGGATCGGATATAAAGCTGCGAGAGTGCGGAAGGATCCTTTTGAAATTCCGGAGCCAGTTCCATAATCACCCAATATTGATTAACATCCGTATAGATCGTGGACACCTGCCGCTCGCCGTATGCATTGTAGAGAGCATTCTCAATTTTATCGGCGGTGAGCCCAAGGGCATTCGCTTTATCGCGATCGATGTCCACAATGATCTGCGGATTTGTTATCAGCAGATCGCTCGTCACATCCTGGAAACCCGGGAGGCCAGCCATCTTTTTTTCAATAATGGGAGACCAATGATAAAGCTCTTTGGCGTCGGCATCCTGTAATGTGTATTGATAAAGGCTTTTGCTGAGTGTGCCGCCAATCCGGACCAGCGGCGGGTTTTGGAGGAAGACCCGAAATCCAGGAATCACACTGAGTTTTCCGCGCAAGCGCTGAATGATCTGGTCGACATGCTCGTGTCTTACCGAGCGGGGTTTCAGGCGCATGAAAATGCGGCCGCTGTTCCCCGTAAGAGTTGATCCTCCAAGGCCAATCGACGAAGTGAAATTCGCAATTGCAGGGTCAGCGGCGACGATATTCGCGGCGGCGATTTGATGGTCGCGCATCGCTTCATACGAAGTGCCCTGGGCCGCTTCGGTAATGCTAAAAATCTGGCCTGTGTCTTCGCTGGGAAAAAAGCCTTTTGGAATCACCGTGAAAAGCCAGGCTGTCACGATGGTAAGAACTATCGAGAATGAGAGCGTAAAGACGCGATGACGCATGAAAAACTTCAGCGAGGTGTCGTACCCATGGAGTAACCCGTCGAAGAATCGTTCCGAAGCCATGTAAAGGCGGCCGTGCTTTTCATGGGAATGCGGCCGGACAAATCGGCTGCACATCATCGGAGTAAGTGTCAGCGAAACAAATCCGGAAACAAGGACCGCCACAGAAATAGTCACGGCAAACTCGTGCAGCAGGCGGCCCAGCATTCCGCTCATGAAGAGGACGGGAATGAAAACCGCCGCG
>JAQGOX010000323.1 GCA_028293365.1 Verrucomicrobiales bacterium
TTGCGAACTTTTTGATTCATATTTCGGGTGAATCGTAGCAGGGGGGGTGGGACATCCGCGGGGCTACCCTCAAAATAATTTAAAAAAGTTATTCATCCTCCTTCGCCGAGGCTTCCACCTTCGCATAATAGCTATGGCGGACAGGTCGGAGGACTCAGGAAGCAGGGAGAACCGAGGAAAAAAGGGTATTTGCCCACGAATGAGGGACCAAATTTCACGAAAAAGGTGGGGAGGCTGCGATCGGGAGGAAGGTTTACATAAGTTTCCTTATGCGGACATCCGCATAAGCAAGCAAAGTCAACAAAGGGGGATAGGAAAAGGGGTTTACTGAGGGAACGGAGGTTTGTGGGGACGGCCTGCGGGAGTTTCAGTGTTATCAAATCCGTATTCTTCTATGCCATGTTCGATGCGTTCGAAGATTATGGTGAACCCACCGACTTGCCCTCCGGTAAGCTGATAGGACGCTTAGTGGCAGTCGATCGGGCATAAACGCCAGCGCGTTGAAATATTCAGCCTTTATCCTCAATCCAATCGCTATAAACATTGTACGGGCCAGGATGGTAATCCAGTTTTATTCCAATTCGCACAGCAATTGCCCATAACAACACTTTGATTTCCCGCACTCTTCCCCAATTAGGATAGGCGAGTAACGAAAGCTTCCACCGTGGTTGATTAAGAGGAGATGGGATGGAGAAACTTGAAGACGCTCCTGATTCAAGTGTCAGTTGCAAGAAAGAACGGCCGCCCGAAACATCGAAGATGCGGCCAGTCGGGGATGAAGGATCAGATTCGACAAAAGGCCGATAGAGACGAACTGTCGAATCACTCAGATTCTTAACACTGAAATTGGAGAACCGTTTACCTGCGGTGTCGTTAGTTTGGCCAAGATAGGTGACCAATATGTTTGGGGCTCCAGCCGAGCGCAACGTTGGTCGGCATAGGAACCAGCCGAACCCCGCGATCATCAAAGCAAAACCTATCAACGTGAACCTGCGTGCCTTCAAGTGAGCCGAGCCTTGCACGGGATCGTGATGTGAAATGGCATCCAACGACTGCTCGTCGCAGGGAAAACACGCATAGAAACTGTCGATCCTGGCTCCGCCAACCTCCGTGAATGTGGCTATGCGCGTCATCGCCTAAAATTTGATCTGTATCACGATGAAAGCATAGCACCAGTTTGCAGTCCTTGGCTAAACTCAACGAGCATCGGCCAGTTTTGTGCGTATCGCGGGGTGAGGAACAGAGAGAGCTTTTTAATCGAAGCGCTTTTTTAGCTCGTAATCCAGGCGGATACTCTGGTCATTACTATTTTTCTTCGTTAGGCGGCGTTTCATTTCATTTGGTAATGAATAGCCAGATAATCACGCGGCGAGTCAAACGAAAAACAGACTGCATCATAGTCCAAAGCAACGACCAAGGGAGCAGCACGCAGTGTAAAATCCAAATACTACCCTCGAATACTATGAATGGGTCGGCGCGCAATATGGTCCATAGGCCTCCGAGAAACTGTCTCCACAATGGGGAATCTCCTCTGACAAACTTTGGCTCGACACCGTGCTGTTTGTCGCTCCTCCTGCAACCATAAAGAGCCAGCAAGACAATGCACGCTGCTATCATTGAATAAACCAGGAAGGTCTTGAACATTTCCATCCGTGCAACGTGGCCTCACGACTCAAGCTCAGCGACGGCAGCCTCCAGCGACCCCGATCGCAACCGAGACGTGATGCCGCCGCTCGGAGCGGCTCAGTTCAACAGTCATTATGTTTCACGGTTGATGTATAGCAACGTCCTGCCACCCCTGCTTGTCAAATCTCAAAATCGGCGTCTGAGCGCAAGCTGGGGAGTTGGCGGCGTGAGGAACACGAGAGCATGCCATCAAGGCACGCTCTTTTTTTAGCCATGCCCAGACCAAAAAGTGTACATCGATCCGCGCGGGTGACTCGGCAATGGTTTCGATTGCAACCCAAGCGAAAAACGTTTAGGCAATGAAAATGCACCGATCGAAATTCATAGCAGGAATTGCGACCGTTGCGATCTGCTTAGCAGCTTACCAAGCCTGGAGGTGTTCGCAACTTCGACGTGAAATTGTCACTCTTAAGCAAGAAGAAGCCATTGCGGCTGGGCAAATCCAGCAAATCAGCCGGGAGCGGGATGAATCAGCCAGCAAAATGTCAGCGTTGATTCATGATAATGAATACCTGAATCGCAATAACCTTGAACTCCAAAAGCTTCGCAACGAAGTCGCGCGTTTCAGAAACAATTCCACACATTCGGGAGAAAAGCTGGCCAGCACAAAGGCCAATGAAGCCTCAAAGGACGGTGAAACACCTCCAGATGAATCCGAATTTACCGAAGAGCAAAAAACTGCTCTGCGCGATTGGAGAGAAAAAATCATGACCGGGAACTCAGTAAATGATTTGGATCGCCTTCAAGATAGCCTCAATAGATGGAATGAGTTGTTCGAGGATCCCGCCACTTTGGAAATGAAACCGGTGTTCAAAAGCTTGAAAATCTATTTGGCTCAACGCATCGCCGATTTGCGGCAAGAACAACGAGAAATTCTTCCAAGATGACTGCATACCGAGGCCAGTAATTACCGCCAACCGACAACAAAAAACCGGAAAGCACGAGGAGCACTCCGAACACAATCAGTGAAATCTTCGAGATGCGATACTCATGATGTTTCTTTACGGGTTCAGCGTTCATCGTTCCATTTTGGATTCTGAATCGGCATTCCGAGGTCTTCGACCAGCGTGGATAGAGCTTTCCAATCCAGCCATTGACCGAATCCATTCGGCTCCCCGTGATGTTTTTGGCACTGGAAGCAGATATCGATATATCCCACAATCTTTTGATCCCTGTAGAAAACAAATGCATGATGGGGATCAAAACAAAACGAGATTTGATGAGGAGGGCATAAATCGACTATCGCCGATCGCAATAGTGAAATTTGGTTATCGTCCAGAGAAACACCTTTCCTTGGAATCCTCGTTCTATTCAGATGACCGTGCCGCGTAAGAATCGAATTCATCGAATACTTATCTTTCCAATTCGTTCTAAATGCCCTGACCTCCGTAAACTTAATAAATCCCCAATCTATGGAATCGCCTTTCTGCTTGGGCCGAACGGAAGAACACGCCGCGAGTGTAACGGCACAAAAAAGAAGGAAAAGACCACGAGCAATTGAGACGGCCCGGCAGCATTTTCCTATTGTCACCGTCCAAATTCCGATTGTGATGCGTACTCGTGCCATAATGTACGATGTGGTCTAACCATGCTTAGAGCCTGGATTCCTGAGAATTGTGGCAGTGTGAAATCCGAGATCACCGCATCCCAGCGTTGCGCGTCAAGGGCCTCTTTCAGTTCGCATTCAGTTTGAACGCGGCGCACCCTGGGGCAGAAACCCTGTCGCTGCGGAACCCCGGCAATCAGTTGACGTCAAGTTCGGAATCTTCAATAACCAAGAGCTGGATAGGGACTTTTACCGGAAAAGGCGGAATGCACAATTATCACCCGCGCATTAGGTCGAAGAGCGCCGAACCAAGGCGGTTGCGCCTTGTTGCAAGCAGGGGAGCCGCGTTGCTCACTGCTCAGCCTACCCGCGACGACCACTTAATCCAATTGA
>JAQGOX010000327.1 GCA_028293365.1 Verrucomicrobiales bacterium
ATGCACGTTCGCCAGGGATTTCAAATGTTCTATCTGTGTAATCCGTGTAATCCGTGGTTAATTTGCGATAAATAGCGACTGCACTATGACAATTAAACTACCTGACAGTAATTAATTCGCCGGTCCTTAAGGATCGAGGAAATAATTACTGTCCGAACTATTGACAATTCGTTGTTGAACCACGGATTACACGGAATACACGGATGAATTCAAATGAGCGACGTTAAAAGGCACGCTCGCCAGGGAATTCAAATTGTTCTATCTGTGTGTTCCGTGTAATCCGTGGTTAAGTTGTGCTAAATAGCGACTGTACTATGGCACTCAAAACACCTGACAGTAATTACTTCTCGGGTCCTAGGCGATCATTAGAGTGCCATATCCAAATGTATCCACTTTCACAAGATCACCCTGTATCCTCAAATTCTCAAATGGGTGTTTCAAGCCTGCCGTTCCCCAACGGGGATCCGTCAATAGCCCAGGGTTGCAGCGCAGCGGCTACCCTGGGTTGAGTGTTCCCCGAGTTCTCTACCCCAACGGGGTTGCGCCTGTCGAAATCAGGTCTCCGCAGAGCACAACCCCGTTGGGGTAGAACGGTATTTTATGGGATTTACCCAGGGTAGCCGCTAGGCGCGGCAACCCTGGGCTATTGACGCATCCCCTTCGGGGAAGGGAGCAAACTCACATTTCGCTGTCACAGATTTCGGAACATCTGATACGTTTGTTAATTGCACTGTTTCGTTTACGAACTTTCGACTCTCGATACGTACTTCCGACAGTTATTGATTCTCCGGTCCTCAGTCCTCAAGTTTCAGGTTGATTTCAAACGACCCCTTCGCGGGAACCTCGGCAACCAGCTCACGCATCGTGCCTCCGCTGGGTTTGGCTGGCGCGGCCGTTTCTCCTTTGGCAATCTGACCTAAGCGCTCTGATTTCGCAGCCAGCAGGCTGGGAGTGATCAGCACCTTGTGAGGACCGGAAACGGGGCCATTTGTTGAGTCAAAACGGTACTTCCCGGCCGCCACGGCACCGTTGGCGGCAACGCCCTGATGCCCTTCGGCGGGGTGAAATGTGATCATTCCTTCAATCGGAGTTCCGTCCTTGTTGGTGACTGTGCCGTAGATCGCACGGCGCTGAGGACCATCGCTTTTTCCGCATCCGGATAAGAGCCCAAGCGCGAACATGAAAGCGATCGTCAGACTCGGCACACGACGTGGAACGGCTTGGATGACCATTTTGAATTCCTGTTCGAATCAAAAATCGCTCGTGACTTCACCGCCAGCTCGCGTGGAAATATTCTTGAAAAGTTGCACGTTGATGTTGTTGCTGATGAAACGGACTGAGCCATCGGCCATCGTGAATTGAGCCCCTCCGGTGTGATAACTCCAGAAATGTGAGTTGTGAGTTCCGTCGCTCGTTCCCGGTCCAATCCCGTATGCCGTGGTCAACAAATTATCACCGTTTCCCGTGCCGTTGAACCCGTAGCCGCAAATCGGCCAGCCCCAGTTCAAGTCCGTCGGAATACCGCGTTCACCCATCAGCAGTGTTTGCGATGTCCCATCAATGATATCGCGCATACTGGTCGAGCTGTTGCTGAAAAGGATTCCATCCGGAACCGCGGCCGTAATGATGCCATCGGTCGTTCCCATGATCCCTGGATAACTACCCGGCACGTACCGTCCCTGGCCAGCCCCGACATTCGCGGTGTCTATTGCGCCAGAAAGAGGGTCGCTGGGGCACAGGAACACAGACAAGACCTTACCACTTGGATCGTTGTTTGCGGCATACACGGTTCCGTTGTAAGTGAAACAAGTGCCGGCATAATTAAAATTGCACAGCCGGTTGATGCTCGTTTGTTCAAGCTGCGGTAGGTACATGGCCTGGGCTCCCCACCAGGTGTTCATCACATTCCCGATGGGGAACTTATTGTGCGTGTCGTGGTAATTGTGTAAGGCCAGGCCATGCTGCTTCAGATTATTCTTACACTGGGACCGCCGGGCAGCCTCTCGAGCCTGTTGGACCGCCGGCAACAGCAAGGCGATCAAAACCGCGATAATCGCGATGACCACCAGCAATTCAATGAGCGTAAATCCACGCCTTGGTCGAAAGCGATTCATAGTCTGCCACCTTTCAGATTACGGAGTGTGATCCCCAATCCGCGTCGCCGATGTCTTAGACCGGTTACTCTTGGCTGGACCAATGAAATCCAATAAATCCCTGAAGAATCTGCGAATCTCTCCGGAACATTTATATATAGCGCGGTATAGAATAAATAAACAAGTTGCCGCAAGTTGAAGATTCAAGTACAAACCGCGATACGTGGGAGCGCCCAGTTATCGTATGGTCAAATCACTTTGGCGTTAGACTAGTTGTCGATCGACGGAGTAGACCCGAGCGAGCGCTGCAGGCCTAGGCGGAGTTCATTGGTTATTGAGACTATTCCCAGTAAATCCAGATGTCAACCTGATTTAGGCAGAAAGACATTACGTCTGGGAAAATACTCGGTCTGGAGCTTTGCAAAGTTCGCGAAAAGATGCTGAACCGCGCACGGCTAAGAGCGTGTTTGAAAAGGGACGCCGACCTGCGGTCGGCCCACGCTTGGCAGGAGCTTTTGAAGTTGCGCTATTACGCCTTTTTTTCCGCCAGTCCCGTCAGGGACGATCGACAATAGCCCACCGTTTCAGAGATCGTCCAGCTTTGGAAGCCTTGCATGGTAATAGTTCATCATGAGAGGTTTATCGGAAGGTAAGGCCGCCGCGTTTGAAAATGCGCAGTTTTGTTCTTTACCCCGAAGGGGTTGCATAACAAAGCCCTGGGTTCGCCACGTAACCGTGGCGTACCCAGGGTGCTTGATTATCGAGCTTCCGTACCCTGAAAGGGTTCCACAATCCGACCTCACCTTGTGGAACCCTTTCAGGGTACGACGACTCAATTCTCGACACTCCCAGGGTACGCCACGATTACATGGCGAACCCTGGGCTTTGTTGTACAACCCCTTCGGGGTAAAAGGCAAAAAAGCAACTGCGCGGATAATTACTGAAAAAGACGCATTCGTGGCCGCGAACAGTATCATACATCGACGTTTTCGACTTGCCACCAGCAGGCGGTATGGCCTTCGTGGTGATTGATAATTATTGCAAAGCCACAAGTTGCCGCAGTCATTTTGTGACCGGAGGTGAAACCTCCGCTTTAATTCGAGTCGCCGGATTCTTCCGGAGTGACGTGATTCGGTGTCGCTCGAAATCAGTTGTGAACACGATCGTCACGGAATCGCCAGCCTTCAGGCCGCGCAGTTGTTCCATAAACGCTTTGTCGTTGTAGTTCGCACCAGGTGCAAAAGCATCGGCCACCGCATTTTTGGGTTTGACTTCAACCCAGAAATTGTCATGGACCTTTACGACTTCACCGGTTACCGTGCCAGTGGGTTTGAGGACTTGCTTTTTGATGCTCGCCAGGTGCAGCGCGTCTCCCACCTTCTTGTACGTCATTTGGATTCGACTGGCGTTAAAGACGACTTTGTACGCCTCTTCCAACTTCTTATCGGATAGGTCAACCAGATATTTGACTGGTTTCTCTTCTCCGTCTTCCCTGACCGTAATCCAGTCCGGTTGCTTGGCGATCAGGATTCCTGTCACTTTGCCGCTGTCTTTGGGGAGTTGTTTTTCCGTTTTCGCCTTCGCAGCCTGTGTTTCAGGTGACGTCTCTTTGGGGGCCGGCGCCGCGTTCTTGTGGAGCGTTTGAATTCGATGCCGCTCGAAGTCCGTGGTAAATTTGAGCGTCACCGAGTCCCCTTCCTGCAGCTCCTTGAGCTTGTCCATCATGTCCTGGTTCTTGTCGAACGGGAAATTGCAGGCAAAACCCTCCGCGACTCCATTCTTCGGCTTCACTTCGATCCACCATCCGTAGTTCTTGACGACTTCACCCGTTATCGTACCGTTGGGTTTGGGCACCTGTTTCTTAATGCTGACCAGCTTTCGAGCTTCGCCCTCCGACTGATAGGCGAATTCAACGCGGCTGACAGAGAACAGAGTTTTCAAAACCTCGCTCAATTTTTTGTCTGAAGTGTCTCCGATTACGTACTTGGTCGGTTCGTCTTCGCCATCGACTTTGATCGAGATCCAATCGTCTTTTCTGTCAATCACTATTCCCGCAGCCTTGCCACTGTTTGCTTTGCCTCCGACTGCTTTCTCACTGCCCGCTTTGGCAGCTTGATCCTCCGCCGAAGCAGTCTGGGGTGACAAAAGCGGGTTCAGTAATATGCTGACTGTCAGCAGCAAGAGAGTTTTCGACATCGCGGACCGGGTGCGCAGAGATTCCAGCGGAAACTGTGGTTTGTTTGGGATCCCAATTGGACGATCGAAAGACGAAGTGACGTTGTCGACGATTTCTGGTTGAGTCATAGTTGGCACCTTCAGTGTGGGGTGATGCACAATGTTACGAAACGCAGGCTCTATTAAAAAAATGAATGTTCACGGAAGTTGAAGTTTCTGTTGCGCGCGGCATGGTGTCATTCAGGGCTCGAATCTTTATCCCGGAGGGATTATAGAAATTAGCCGGGCCGTTGTTTATACACAGTTTATTGGCCTGGGCCGAATTTTTCCCAGGCGATCGCAAAATCCATCATTCGTCGAATTCCCATCCACATGGGTAAAGGCCCAAATGGACGCTCCG
>JAQGOX010000355.1 GCA_028293365.1 Verrucomicrobiales bacterium
ACCCCTTACGGGACCAGATCCTAAGTCTGGCGTGTCTGCCATTTCACCACTCGCGCAACCTTGATCACTCACTTGATATCGTGCCCCGGAAAAGCTTTGCAAACCCATTCGGCCGAGAAGCGACCGCAGATTTGATTTGCCAGTCGGCATCAAACTCGGCGGGCAACGTATCAGAAGTTGTGATACACGCAAGCGGGCAGTCCGTGAGCCAGCGAGTCTTAGTTAATCCAGCAGTTGCCCGCATCCGATCTTCGCAAGAGATAGAGCGCGAATTCCAGCGCCGTTGGCAAACTGGCGATAGTGATGCTTATCTTCCAATTTTCGGAGAAAGGAAATAGTCTATGCACGGCGAATTCCCGGGTGCACACAACTTGGCAACGGCTGAGTCTGTCGAAGATAGTTGCTTTTCCCGCAGCAGAATATTCCCGACGCACCCTCGCCAGCGACTTGTGCATGATTGTTTCCGCCCAGACCCGATCGAAGAACGAATCATCGGGAGGATTGGCCATTAAAGCTGCCGCGCATTGTTCCAGTGCCTCCGGGTCCAGAAGTGCAAGGTGTGGCCTGGATCCGCCCCGGCGCTGCGTTCGCAGTTCGCGGCGCACGTTGGCCGCATAGTGCTTGAGGCACCCCAGCATAAATGACCGGAACCGCCCTTTATTGCGTGAGACATCGCGCAGGTAATCCCCAGCAATGAACTGCTCGAAAAAGCCCTGCACCAAATCTTCCGCCTCTTCCGGATTGCATCCGTCGCATCGCAAAAACGCGTAAAGGGGAGGCCAATAGGCAGCGCAAAGACGAGCCAGCGCCTCCCCACGGGCAGGCGCACTATCGGGAGGGGCGGAAAATACCTCCGTCCAGCAAGTGGTGGCAAACACCCGGCTGGCCCGCTCGGAATTTCCCATCACAGAGCTCCAACATTACATCTTGATCCCTGGAGATCAAGCGGGCGGTGGCCATCATGGCCATCATCCTAAAAAGATTTAAGGATATACGGAGGACTCCGGCGCTTCGGGTCGATATGTTTCGCGGGAACGATAGAGATTTTGATCCACAACGCCCTCCATTCTTTCTCGATTTAGCCGCACCTGCAAAAAGGCTTCCAATTCGCTGCAAACTGTGGGGAAGGAGTTGAGGCAGTCCAAGTAGTTGATTTCCAGGAAAGGTATTCTGCGGTTTTTAAGGTGGCTCAGTGCATTATTCCATTGGCACGCCAGATTCGCCAGCGTTTCGCCTTCATTTGCGATCAGGTCTCCATTTTTGCGAGCGAGCATTTTACTTTGCGATGCTGCAATCTCTCGTAATGGACGTTTCATAAGCACGACTCGGCAGTGGAAACCATCTGGGACGAATTCAAGTAGGGGCGCAACGATTTTAACACACTTTCCCATCGCGCCGGCAAACCATGAGGCGTCGCGATGGAGTTCTTTCACTTTTTCAAATTCAAAAAAGCCATGCGGATTATTTTCGTCGGCGGGCCGTCGATCATCGACGAGGACCGGCAATCCACCTTTGTCCAGCAGTTGCATCATTAAAGAGGTTCCGGATCTCGGAAGTCCCGAGACTATCGTTACGATTCCACCAGACGTGACGGTCTGAAATTCGACTTTGTTTGAGGGGACGATTCCAGCCGGTTTCGGCAGGGAATGTTCCCGGGATAGGGGCATCGTTCTTTCTTTTTCTTGAGGCTGGTGCCCTAATAATCGACGACTTATGGTTTTATGTTCCTGGCTCTTTGCTGACTCTCCGAGATGCCGTTCATAGAGCCGGCCGAGACCTCGATGAGCCGCCAAAAAACCCGGCTCCTGTGCAATCGCAACCCGAAAAGCTTTTTCAGCATCGGAATAACTGCCAAATCCCTGCAAAGCTATCCCCAGCAGGAAGTGGGCATATGGGTTGAAGTAAATGAGGCCCACGGAGGAGAGCGCGCAATTGACCGCCTTATAATACTCATGTTGTCCAAGGAAACAGCGGCAAAGACCGGTGTGAGCGGGCGCGGAATCCGGGTCCAGGTTAAGGACGGATCGAAAGCATTCGTCAGCGACCGGCCAGCGGCGAAGTCGCAAGTAAGCCTGACCAAGCTGCAAGTAAAGTTCCACCCGACCCGAATCCATGCCTCGTGCACGGTCAAAATGGCCCAGTGCAGAATCTATGTTTCCGAGTGCCATTTCCGCATAGCCCAGGAGAAACTCGAGCGTGCAAAAATTGGTCGAAGCCTTGCGGCGAAGCGCGGCGATCTGCCGTCGCCTTTGCGGGTCTAACGCCAGCAGATCGGGTGAATGGCCTTCGTTCGCAACCACCGCACTCAATTCTTCCTCCGCCTGCCTGGCCTCTTCAAAACGGCGGTTAATCATCAAATCGACCAACGTCTTAAGCGCGTTCGCCTGGTTGAGGGCTTTGTAAGAATAGGCAAGTTGAATCCCGAACCGATGCTGTTGAGGATTGCGTTCGTAGAGTGTGGCCAGAATTTCAGCCGCGTGAGTATATTCCCTGCCGTCCATCAATGCGCGGGCGAGGTTATATTCCAGTTCTATGTTTGTTTTATCGACCAGAGCTGCCGCGTTTACTTCTGGTTCAGCGATATATCCAAGAGCTGCAAGTTGCTTAAGTGACTTTGCCGCAAAAATGCTGTTGATCCTTTTTCCGGGCGGATGCGATCCGTCCGCGCCGGGAATCAAATCCCAACTTGGAATGGACTCGGCTTTAGATGGTCTCTCAAATAAACCAAGAAGCGGTTTGCCATCCATGTCCCGCCCGAAGGGCAGGCCGAAATAATGAAGTATCGTCGGAGCTACATCCAGAATGCTTGCGCCGTAAATGCGTTCGTCTTTTTTAATTCCCGAGCCCCGCATTGCAAAAATGCCGAAGCGACGATGATCGTTCGCAATGGCCGCGGGTTCTTCCGGGAGAACTCTTTTTCTCGCATCATCGGAGTGAAAACCGTGATCGGACACCAACAGGATCGCAGTTTCCTCACCCGCCAATTCCATCAGAGTGCCGAGCATTAAGTCGTGATATCGGTACGCGGCAGTCACTACGTTTCGGTAAAGTTCGAAATCTTTCTCCGGCACGCCCGGACAATGTGGCGGGTGGAATGGCATGAAATGATGGCAAAAGGCGTCGATTGCGTTGTAGTAGATCCCCATGAACTCCCACGGCTCCAATTGCATTACTGCCGTGGCAACGGCATGCACGCTCGAGCATTCTGCAAGAATTTTACCTATCACATCGATTCGTTGATCCTGCGCTCGGTCGATCTCCTGCCACCGAGGCACGAATGGCCCGATATGTTCGTGACTTAATTCCCGGGGGTGGAGACGCAGGTCCGCGATGGGGCCTCGCAAACGTTCGGGATAAACGGAATCCCGAGGAAGAGGCCATGTCTCGTCGAGTTCGGGAGGAGCGCTCTGAAACTCATTTGAAACCATGACACCATTAATGGGTTCAGCCGGATGGCTGGGCCACCAACCGATCACATTGCAGCGCTTTTCTTTCAGCGTCAGTATGTTCCAAATAGCTCTCGTCTTGCGACTCAGTGTGGTTACCGGCCGCACTGCAGCGGAGATCGGATCGATTTCAGAGAAACCGAGCACACCATGCTTATGTGCGCGTTTTCCCGTGGCAATTGAAGTCCATAGCATCGGAGAGAGCATTGGTTCGATCGTGGCGATGTTTCCAATCGTGCCGCCTTCGACGAGCCGTCGCAGGTTTGGAAGTTTTCCTTCGTCAAGCAACGGGTTGATCAGACGCCAATCGGCAGCATCCCAACCGATCAGGAGCAGTTTTTTGCTGGGGCCGATCATGATCTGTGATTTTTCAGGACCGAATGGAGGCGGACAAGGTAAATATTAACTGCGATCGGCACTTCCCGGGCTGATCCTGAAGTAGCTTCTGGTAGAATTCTGTGGCATAACCATGGCATGGGGACGAGCTTGTTAAGATTGCGGGAAATTACAAAAGACTTTGAGTCGCAAAGTTCGGCGCATGGGTTGGCCATTTTGAAAGGTGTTTCAATTGATGTAACGTCCGGAGAGTCTCTTGCGATTGTCGGGCCGTCCGGATCGGGGAAGAGTACGCTGCTTAATATCATGGGTACGCTGGATCGGCCCAGCGGCGGCAGTGTTTTTTTAAATGATATCGATTTGACCTCTCTAGACGAACGCCAGGTGGCGCAGGTGAGAAATGAGCAGATAGGGTTTATTTTTCAGTCTCATCATCTGCTTCCTCAGTGCACAGTTCTGGAAAACGTACTGGTGCCCACTCTTCCCAATAAGAGCGGGAATGCGCAGGCAGCCGAGGATCGAGCTAACAAACTGCTGGAACGAGTTGGTCTTGGTTCACGGCGGTCTCACAGGCCAGGCCAACTTTCAGGTGGTGAAAAACAGCGTGTCGCGGTGGTGCGTGCGCTTATCAATCGACCGAAATTATTACTCGCCGATGAACCAAGCGGCGCGCTGGACCGCGCTTCCGCGGACCAACTCGCGAAGTTGCTGGTGGAAATGAATGTCGAAGAGGGAGTCGCCTTGATCGTAGTTACGCACGCTCTGGATTTAGCGCAGCGGATGAAAACCATCTACGAATTGCACGACGGGGTCTTGATTCGAGGAACGAACCGCTGAGATTTCATTTATGTCACGGTTTCGTCTCATTTTTCGAAGTTTGCAGTTTCATTTTCGCTCGAATCTGGGAGCGCTGATTGGCGCGGCTATCAGCACGGCGATCCTGGTCGGCGCATTGACTGTTGGCGACTCTGTCAGGCAATCGCTGCTGCAAATGGCATTGGCACGCCTGGGACGAATCAATCTGGCGCTGGCCTCAAATGACAGATTTTTTCAGGAAGATTTATCCAAACGAGTGCAAACGAACGCAGACGGCGTTTTTGCATCTGCGATTCAGATTTCGGGGACGGCTGCTGCTGCAGATGGCTCGGCACGAGCCAACAAAGTGCAGGTGATTGGAGTTCATCCCGACTTTTGGAAAGTGTCAGTCGGAGCAAATAACGCGGCAGAAATTCCCTCTGACACCGTTTTCCTGAATCAAGCACTTGCTGAGCAGCTTCGCGTCAAAGAAGACGCGACCGTCTTAATTCGAGTGCCGAAGCCGTCCGATTTGTCGCGCGACGCTCCTCTATCCCCTGTGGACAACAGCTCGACTGCGTTGCGTTTGCGCGTCGGCAAGGTCGTGAGCGAAGACCAACTGGGCCGCTTCAGTCTCCAGGCGAGCCAAATACCACCATTTAACGCATTCGTTTCGATGAAATTTCTTCAGCAGAAACTGGCGGTCACGAACCGCGCAAATCTTGTTGTCGCGGAGGTGAGGGACAAAGCAGCGGCCGACTTGCTGAAAACGGCAAAAACCGGATTGCTAAATGCCTGGCAATTGG
>JAQGOX010000366.1 GCA_028293365.1 Verrucomicrobiales bacterium
AAGCAGTTCGAGGAATTCAAAGCCCGGCAGGCGGCGGCCGCGGCAGAGGCCGCGACCAACCGATTGAGCGGGACGAATCGTGTCAAAACTGCCGCCGTCGAACAAGCTCGCCGAAAATTCTTCAAACCGACGGTCGAATTGGATGAACCCCTTCGCAAAGCAATGCGGAACGAAACTGAAATGTGCTTCGGCTACGTTCTCAAGGAAGATCGAAGCGCGCTTGAACTGATTGAGAGCGATTACACATTTCTAAACGAGCGACTCGCCAAACATTATGCTTTGACGAATCTGAATGTGACCGGAACGGAAATGCGGCGTGTTTCTCTTCCAGCCGACAGCCCGCGCGGAGGCGTATTAACCGAAGGCACCGTGCTTATGGTGACTTCAAACCCAACCCGCACCTCACTCGTAAAACGGGGCCTTTTCATCCTGGACAATATCATCGGGTCCTCCCCGCCTCCACCGCCCGCCGACATTCCCCAACTGGAGCAAGCCGAGAAGGAATTCAAAGATCGCGAACCGACCCTTCGAGAAGTCCTCGAATTGCATCGCAATAAACCGCTCTGCAGTTCGTGTCATTCCCGCATGGATCCGCTTGGATTCGCGCTGGAAAACTTTAACGCAATGGGCATGTGGCGCGATAAAGAACGGGGCCAGCCGATCGACCCGGTCGGAACTTTGATCACTGGCGAATCGTTCAAGGATATCCGCGAACTCAAACATATCCTGGTGACAGATCGGCATACCGATTTCTATCGGTGTCTTACCGAGAAATTTCTCACCTACGCTCTGGGCCGTGGACTCGAATATTATGACGTGGAAACCGTCGATACTATTGTGAATCGGCTTGAAGCAAGTAAAGGGCGGTTCTCGGCGCTGTTGATGGGAGTCATCGAATCAAGCCCTTTTCAAAGGCAACGGAATCAGACTATAGTTGCGGATAGCCGCCCTCATTCGTCCGTCGTGGGCGCACAAGCAAAACTGGAGCCATGAAGAAACAAAATGCATTCGATCAGGAAAAAACCGCGCAACATTTTGCCAGCCTGAGTCGCCGTCGATTTTTGCGCGGACTTGGCGCTTGCATGGCGCTGCCCGCCCTGGAATCGCTACGTCCATTCGACGCATTCGCAGCGACTGCCGCGCCGACTGCGAATGGAGCAGTAACGGCCTCTGGTGCGCCGCTCCGGACGGCGTTCATTTACTTCCCAAACGGTTCCATTCCCGGAGAGTGGTGGCCTGCCAAAGGGGATGAAAAGGATTTCGAACTGAATAATACCATGCGCCCCCTGGAAAAGCTGCGCGACAAGATTCAGATCATGGGAGGTCTCGACCAGGTCAATGCCACGCCAGGATCCGACGGCGCGGGAGACCACGCGCGAGCGAGTGGAACGTTCTTAACTGGTGTTCGCGTGAAAAAAACGGCCGGTTCGGACATTCACGCCGGAATTTCGATCGATCAGGTAATGGCCAATCATATCGGCCACCTGACTCGATTTCCGTCACTTGAGCTGACCTGTGATGCGGTTCGTAAATCGGGCAATTGCGATTCGGGCTATTCGTGCGCCTATCAGTATAATCTCGCATGGCGTTCTCCGACCACGCCAGTTGCGCCGGAACCCAATCCACGGCTGCTCTTCGAACGGTTATTCGGCGCAGGCCGTCCCGGGGAACGTGCCGAAAGCCTGAAACGCAGGCAGGAGCAGCAGCAGTCAATTCTCGATTTCGTGCTGGATGATGCGCGTTCGCTCCAACGCACGCTGGCCGCGCGCGACAAGGAAAAGCTGGATCAATACCTGAGCAGCGTTCGTGAAATCGAAAGCCGGATTCAACGTGCCGAACGCTTTGGCGCCGCACCCGATCCGGCAATTGCAACACCCTCGGGTATACCGGCCGGTTATGAGGAATATATCCAGCTCATGTACGACATGATGCTATTGGCATTTCAGACCGATTCGACCCGGGTGGCAACATTCCTTTTGGCGAACGAGGGCAGCAATCGATCATTTTCGGAGATTGGAATTGCTGAAGGGCATCACTATCTGACGCATCATCAAAATAAAACCGACATGGTCGAAAAGGTCGCTCAAATCGATCTTTTCTATATGAAACAATTCGCCCGCTTTCTCGAAAAGCTTGAGCAAACCAAGGATGCCGATGGCAATTCGATGCTCCACAATTCGATGATTGTTTACGGCAGTGGCAATGCTGATGGAAACCGCCATACACACGTGAATCTGCCGATCCTATTGGCGGGAGGCGGTGGGGGGACGTTAAATCCGGGACGCTTTGTGAAATTCGGCTCCAAACCGGCCTGCAATCTTTTCCTCGGCATGGCGGATCGCATGGGAGTCAAAGGAGTGGAACGCCTCGGCGATTCGACCGGCAGAGTGACATCGATTTGAGGTAATATGGAGTGCGGCGGGAAGCGAAGCGCCACGCCGCTTTGCTACAGCGGCAGCGTATGTGGAAACGGTCGCCTAATGGCAAAGCGGTGTCGTCGCTTCGCTTTGCCACCGCACTCCATACGGCACAATGCTAAATTTCGCAATCGGATTTCCCTGATGCATCTCCTTCAAATCTTCGGCCGCGCGGGACCTGAGTAAGGCCGAGCGCCGGTAATGAATCCACGTCGTACCTGGACCGAAATATCCGTGCTCTCGCGGCTCGTGGCTGGTGCGATAAAATGGTGGTAGCGTCCCATCCAGTAAGCGAGCAGCCAACTGGATGGTTCAACCACATCGCGCCCGTCCGTCCCTCCATCAGCCTGCATCGTCCAGCCATCCCAGCGCATCGGTTCCCGTTCTCGAGGTGAAAATGGGCGGATCGATGCTTTGATCGCAGTGTAACCCGGAGGAACCCGTAAATCAGCGCGGTGAGAGTTCTGATAGCTCCAAATCGCGAGATCCAGGGGCCATTCTCGTAGATGCCGCACCGATGGTTCAATATCACAATCATTTCCTGTCAGAGCTCCATAGACAAAATTAAGCCAGGGTTGTTGCTCGATGCGGACTATCTCCCAGGACCGTTCAAAACTTCTCCGATAAACGCTTTTCAGGAGCGGATCGGGCGCGAGACGAAGGAGATTCCAGTAACACCAAAACGCGAGTTGATCCTCGAAATTGGCTGTATTCTCCGGAGGAAAAACATTCCGCTGACGCAATGTAAAACCAGGATACCCAAGTTTGACGAGATCGTCGTAAGCGTGGCCAAATTTTTCGTCGCCCGTGTAATGTGCGGCCGTTTTCATGAATGAAAGTATTTCGACACATTGCAGTCCGCGATCGAAACGTCCTTCATCACTCAGAAAATAATCCGGGTCCCAACGTCCCCAGCGAGTCGGCTTTCCATCTACATCTATCAATTGCCAGTGATGGTCGATCAGATGCGAGGCAATCCTATGCAAGTGTCGTTTCGCCTGGGCGATTTCGTCTCCTTGGGCCGCGAGTTCGAGAAACAAACTGATGGCATAAAAATGACCGCAAATCTCGTCGCTTGAGGTATCCCCTTTCCATTCAAAAACCCCTCCGGGCACATCATGCCACTCAGCGGGATAGCCTCCCGAACCGCCCGTCGATTTATGCCCCCGTTCTCCCTTGACCCAAACCGACCGCGCCGGGAAGCCTGGGATTCCGGTCATTTGTTCCAACCAAATTAATGCTCTAAAAGTATTTACAGCTTCGGCTCGCGCCTGCGGATCTTTCGTCACCGCGTATCGGTAACATTGCGCCGAAAGATAATCGGAGCTGTAGCCACCGTCATTATCCCCGGCTTCCCGGACATATTCCTGCAGGGCATCATCCCACTCTAGTTTCTGCACCAACCCAAATCGCTTCTGTCCCCATGCGTTGAGATGCTTTTCATAAAAAGCCGCTTTATCCTCAAGCGTCATCGGATGATAGCTGATGATACCAAGGCCTTTATCGGTGGCGATGTAGACTGACGAATCCGAGGCGGCAATCGCATTAACCTGCTCTCCAGGGACCCAACGCAGTCCGGATAAATAATGGTAATCGTTTCCAATTTTTCGAATCGCGCCACGTGATGTTCCAATCCAAAGATCGTTGGTGAAGCCGCGCGCCAGGCAGGTGCAATCTTCAAACGGCAAGCCATCCGCACCGCGAATCGAAGAGATCGACATTCCACGCAACACACCCAACCCCCGATCAGTCGCGAGATAGAGGCAGGCATCGAGCGCCAAACTATCGCGCACATTCTGCGATGGCAGACTTCCCCAATCCCAGCCCAGATCCGCCGGAGAATCATAGGCATCCCGCCCACCAATTTCAGCCCCGTCAAAAAAAGTAATCCGATTGCCTCCCTGCAAATAAAGCGAGTCATTAAAACTTGCCAGCCGTTGAATGCCAAAAGGCGCCAGGTTCGTGGTGAGCAACTCGAGTTTTTGGCTTCTCAACGTCAGCAATCGATTCCCGGATGCGATCACCACATTCGAGTTGAAACGGACTGCGTCATTGAACAGACCATCCTGCACCACTCGCCACGAACCATCTCTCAATTGGAAAAGCCCTTTCGCAGTAATCGCGCAGATACTTTCGCCGACGGAGATCAGCCGAGAAACTGGATCCGCAACAGCCGATATCTTCACAAGGTTATTCGTGACAAGCTGAAAAAGCCCCTCTTCACCTCCCACATAAACTTCTCCATTGAAGGCTGCAACCGCCGTTAGGCGCGTTTTGGTCGGCACCTGCCAGCCCACTTCCTGAAGAAACGGCGCATCAGGCACTGCCTGTCCAAATCTCGATGCGAGGATCCCGGTTATTTCAGCGCGGATCGGTATAATGACACCTGCAGAACAAGCGATTAACACAATGAGACGCGCGATCATGATTAAAATGATCGTTGTTTCGAACTAAGCCCGTCAATCCAGAACGATTGGGGCGCGGCTGAAACT
>JAQGOX010000451.1 GCA_028293365.1 Verrucomicrobiales bacterium
TGAGAGTGATCAGATTTCAAAAATTGAAAATCAGATCACGCACGATCTCGGTTTTTCAGTCATGACCCAGCGGCTTCAAATCACTGCCAGTTGCGAAGAGCTTAAAAAGATGGGCGCCTGCCACAAGAAAAAGCGTTGTTAGACCGGGTGTCGGGGGAAAAAACCGCCGGCCGAAATTGAGCACTAGTTTTTCGTGATGGCTGCGCGAAAAGTCTCGCGGGCCTGACGCCATGATTGAATCCCGACGCAACGCTGCAGCAACGCAATATCCAGCCTTGGAAGGATTCGGCTTTTGCTTGCCGTTTGGTAATTTCCGGATTTGCCGAGCACAAAAATCTCAATTTTTCCGTGCCGCCAAAACCAAACTTCAGGCACCTTAAAGCGTCGGTAAATTTCGAGTTTCTTTATACCTCCGCTCGTTAACGCAATTTCCAGAACAATATCAGGAAATTCTTTTTCCTCTCCAATGCACCAGGACTCGTCCGGTTCGGCGCCGGCTTGTTTTAAAACTACACGCATCGTGGCCTGGCCGCGCGGCATTACTTCAACCTCCAACCCCATTAAGTAATCTGCAACAAAATCCCCGATCCATTTCTTGACCCGCTCGTGTTCATTGGAAGTCGTCATGATTTCGAGTTCTCCGTCCAGATAGTAAAACCGGGGGCCAGAGCGATCATCTCCAAGGGCTTTATCCAGGGCCAGGTAGCGTTCCCAGGAAATTCCGCAATGAACGACTCGTTCCTCCGGTTCAGTGCCGTCTTCGAAGCGGTCTGGCCTAAGCAACTCCGCGAAGGCAGGTGCTTTTCCGGACTGTGACATAGCTGACGCGACCATGGTTTAACGATAAGCAACGGTTCCTTGAACTGCAATATGGGAATTGACGCCGGAATGCGGTTTGCTACGGTCGTTTGCAGCACAAAGAAAGAGCAGTGCCGGTGTCAGGTTGACAGATTGTCCAGCCAGCCAAGGGTGGCATTCAGTGATTCCGCAAGGGCGGGTCTCCCACTGGGTTTTTTGAGCGGAAAATCAAATATCGAATTTATGAGCGAATCGAGACTCTTCGTTGGGAATCTTTCCTATCAAACGACCGAAAATGATCTCCAGGATTATTTTGCCCAGGCCGGCGCGGTTACTTCAGTTAATTTAATGATGGATAAGTTCACTGGGAAATCCCGCGGATTCGCATTTGTAGAAATGGCCAATCCGGCCGATGCCACCAAGGCGGTGGAGATGCTTCACGGCAAAGAGTTGCAAGGTCGTGCGTTAACTGTAAATATAGCGCGACCCCGCGAAGAACGACCGCCCCGCTCTTCGGGAGGTGGCGGCGGTGGCTATCGTGATCGCGAAGGCGGCGGACGATCCGAACGTTATTAACGGGAATTGACAGTTCTGAATCAAAATTTAAGTTGTAACCAATATGGCTGATCCAACACCTCCTACGCCTCCGACTCCTCCAAGACCGACGATGATGCCGGCCCCAGCGCCTTTAGCGCCGATGGCACCGGCAACCCCGGCTCCAATGTCCATCGCCGCCGCTCCTGTTCCACCTAAACCGAGTGAGTCCGGCAAAGTGCAGCCAAAAAAAGAGACGGTTCGGATAAACCTTCCGCCCAAGCCCACAGCAGCTCCGACTATAAAAATTCCATCCGCAGCCGCCATCGCTGCGGCTGCTCCTCCCTCTGCCGCTCCGGCGGGCGCAGCACCGGTGGCGAGCGCTGCAGCTCCAGCCGCCGCGTCTCCTGCGACACAACGTCCTGTTGCCAGCGCCGCCGCCCCTGCTGCCGCGCGTCCCGCACCGGCGCCTCGCGCTGCTGTGCGCGCTTCAAGCGGGATTGACATGGTGGATAAGATTTTGGCGATTACAGCCGCAGTAATTGTAGTTGCTGTTGCTGTTCGCGTGTTCATGTTGGCGAGCTGAGGGCAGCCGCCTTGTGTTTAGAGAATCAGACATTAAGTTGGACCTATGGCTGCCGCTAATATTCTTACGCTTACCGACGGGAATTTCTCCCAGGAAGTAACCAGTTCATCACAACCCGTGCTCGTCGATTTTTGGGCCGAGTGGTGCGGACCTTGCAAAATGATTGCTCCGCTGCTCGACGAACTTGCTTCGGAGTACGACGGGAGAGTCAAAATCGGGAAGGTGAACATTGACGACCACCAAAGCCTGGCTACGCAGCATGGTATTCGGGCAATTCCGACACTGCTTGTATTCAAAAACGGTGAGGTGGCTGAGCAAATTGTGGGAGCGCGCAGTAAACGCGATCTCAAGGCCAGCCTCGATCGCGTTTTAACTTGATCAACTGCCTGGGGACATGGCGCTCATAGTCACCCCGGGCCAACTCAAACAGCGAGCCGAGTTTTACCATCAACTCGCCTCCCTGCACAGTGCTGGCGTCGGAATCATTCCGGCGCTGGAAATGATCCATAAATCCCCGCCCACCCGAGCCTACCGGCGGCCGCTGGAAGGTCTTATTCAGTTTTTGACCCAGGGCTATACTGTTGCGGAAAGTTTTCGGAAATTAGGCCTGTGGCTGCCTGAATTTGATATTGCGTTGATCGAGGCCGCCGAACAAAGCGGCCGATTGGATGGAGCTTTTAAGGTTTTGGCCCTCTATTACGCTGATCGCTCCGCTTTAATGCGAAGTGTTATTAGCGATTTGACTTATCCCCTGTTCATTTTTCATTTTGCAATTGTGCTGGGGCCATTCCCGGCGTTCTTCGCGAATGGCGATTTGCTTGCCTACCTTCGACCCATTCTTGGAACCCTTGTGCCGATTTATGCGACAGTTCTCTTCTTGATTTTGGCCTGTCAGGGACGGCGGGGGGAGCAGTGGCGCTCGATGATCGAATCCATCGCAAATTGGATTCCTTTGTTGGGTCGAGGACGGCGATGTTTGGCCCTGGCTCGTTTCTCGGCCGCAATGGAATCGTTGTTAAGTGCGGGTGTTCCCATCGTGGAATCGTGGGAACTTTCGGCTGCGGCGAGCGGTTCGCCTGCAATGAAAAAGGTGGTTCGACAGATTCGTCCGCGAGTCGACGCGGGGGAAACGCCCGGAGAATTGGTGGGAAAGATCGGCTATTTTCCAGATATGTTTGCCGGCCTCTACAAGACAGGCGAACTCAGCGGACAGCTCGACGACACTTTGAGGCGGTTGCGCAGCTACTATGAAGAAGAAGGCTTTCGAAAACTAAAGACTTTCTGCCAATGGGTGCCTCGGTTGATTTATCTTCTGATCATGTTGAAGATTGCGGTCGGAATTGTTGGGTTTTATAAGAACTATTTTGATCAGGTGAATTCGGTGCTTTAGAATGCAAATCCAGGATATTTTACAAAACGAAAAACTGCGGTTGGAGGAGTTTCCGGTGGCTGCCCGGTCCGCGTATTTTGCGCATGCTGGAGTCTGTCCATTACCTCGCCGAGTTGCGGCGGCGATGACCGAATACCTTCAGAGGGGGACTGAACGGGATCAGGAAGCTGCGGCTTCGCTCGCGATGGTACAGGAAACAAAAAGCGTTGCCGCTAAATTGCTGCGTGCCACACCGGAAGAGATCGCGTTGGTCGGACCCACCTCGCTCGCCCTGAGTTTTATCGCCGGGGGACTGCGCTTCCGGAAACACGATAACATTTTGGTTTATCACGATGATTATCCATCGAACGTTTATCCATGGATGAAGCTGGCTGATCGCGGTGTTCAGGTGCGGTTGCTAAACGCCCGGTCACTTGGCCAGATTCGAGCTGTGGATGTCATTGGGCAGGTCGACGAGCAGACGCGTGTGGTTGCTTTGGCGTCGTGTCATTACATCGCAGGCTTTAAATTGGAAATCGATAAGATCGGAAAGGCATTGCGCGAGCGGGGAATTCTCTTCGCGCTCGATGCCATACAGACGCTCGGCGCATTTCCGACGACAGTGGAGTATGTCGATTTTCTCGCGGCCGATTCCCATAAGTGGATGCTGGGACCGTGTGCCGCTGGCATTCTCTACGTCCGGAAGGAAGTGCAGGAGAAGCTTCAGCCAATAGTGCAGGGCTGGCACAATCTGCGCTCGCCCGACTTCGTCGCACAGGAGGAATTGGAATTTAAAAGCGATGCGCGTCGTTATGAGGCCGGCACTCATAACTTCGTTGGCATGTTTGGCATGAAGGCGGCGATGGAGATGCTCTTGGAACTGGGGATCGACAACATTGCCGCCGAACTCACCCGCAAACGGAAATGGCTCCTGCCTGCACTGCAAGAGAAGGGTTATACCGTGCTGTATGCCCATGCACCCGCCGAAAATCAGGGGGGCATCACGACCTTTTTCAAGTCCGGCGCAAACATGGCGGAAATACACGCGACCCTCGAAGCCGCCAATATTGCCACGTCACTTCGCACCGATCGAACCGGACAAAAGTATATCCGGCTTTCGCCCCATTTCTATAACACCGATGCGGAACTGCAGAAGCTCATCGACGCGGTTTAAACTTCTGCAGTATTACTTTTTTCCGAAGCCGGGATCGCTGATGGAGCGGGTGTCGATCTGTGCTGAATACTTCTTTATTACCGGTTCGACTTGAGAGGCCTTGCCGATGATGGTGAAGGCAAGGTTGGTTGTCGGGTAATCTTTTTCTATGACTCGGCGCACATCTGCGGAAGTGACGGCATCGATGCGGGCGGCGTAGTCGTCGACCTCCTTTTTATCGAGTCCGTAAATCTCAAATTTTATCATCAGATCGGCTAATTGATCGGCGGTTTCGACTCTGGGGCCGAATTGACCTTTAATGTAAGCCTTTGCGGAAGCCAGTTCGGCGTCGGTGAATCTTTTCTCGTGAAGGTCTATCAAAGCTTTCAGCGCCATATCGAGTGCCTTTTCGGTACTGTCATTTTGCGTATAGCTGTTGATGAAAAAGGCGCCCGGCTGTTTGCGTCGCTCAAAACTTGAAGCGGCTCCGTAGGTCAGCCCTGAATCAATGCGTAATGCGGTGTTCAGTTTGGAGGTGAAACGGCCGCCGAATAGAGTGTTTACGA
>JAQGOX010000376.1 GCA_028293365.1 Verrucomicrobiales bacterium
TTCGGGATCATCCACTTTTAATCACACCCGCATTTTTCTGTTCCCACGCTTAAAGATTGAAACCGCTGGCGCTGTCGTTTAACCCTTTACCCGTTTAACGATTGAACTGTCCAACATGAAACAAAAACAACCGACTTCGGTGGTCACCGGTGCAGCCGGCTTTCTTGGCTCGCATCTCACGGACTTGCTCGTGGCTCGCGGTCATAAGGTCATCGGCATCGATAATTTCGTGACGGGGTCGGTGGATAACATCGCGCATCTGGGGGGTAATCGGAATTTCAAATTCATCCAGCAGGATGTGACGGAGTTTATTTTCCTGGATGGCCCGGTGAATTATGTCTGGCATTTCGCGTCGCCGGCGAGCCCGATTGATTATTTGGAGCTGCCGATTCAAACGCTCAAGGTCGGGTCGCTCGGCACGCACAAAGCGCTCGGCCTGGCGATGCACAAAAAAGCGCGGTTCCTGACGGCGTCGACGTCAGAGATTTACGGTGATCCGCTGGTGCATCCGCAGCCGGAAGAGTATTGGGGCAATGTGAACACCATCGGGCCGCGCGGTTGTTATGATGAAGCCAAGCGTTTCGCCGAGGCGCTGACGATGGCGTATCATCGCGAGCACCAGGTGGAGACGCGCATTGTGCGGATTTTCAACACGTACGGCCCGCGCATGCGGCTCAATGACGGACGGGTGGTGCCGGCCTTTGTCAGCCAGGCGTTGAAAAACAAACCGGTGACGGTCTTCGGAAAAGGCCTGCAAACACGCAGTTTTTGTTACGTGTCGGATTTGATTGAGGGCATTTATCGGCTGATGATGAGTGATTACGATTTGCCGGTGAACATTGGCAATCCGACGGAAATGACGATGTTGGAATTCGCGGAGCAAATCATCCGTGTGACGGGTTCGAAGAGCCGAATTATTTTCAAGCCGCTGCCACAGGATGATCCCAAGCAGCGCAAGCCGGACATCACGAAGGCGAAGAAACTTTTGAAATGGGAGCCGGTGGTTCCGCTGGCGAAGGGGTTGGTGAAGACGATCGAATATTTTCGGACGAAGGTTTAAACAGCTCACGCTCGGCGGTAGAAACGGACCGGCAAGATGCCCGTGCCACTATTTTAAAAACGTTAGCAAATTTCTTGCGAGGGAGTTGAGATTTTTCAATGGGGAATGTCGCTAAAAATCGTTTTTCTGTTTGACCCCATTGCAATTTTCCGTTAACCACCACGGACTATCTCCGTTGTGTACGGAACCAGTCCGACTGAGATGGGCTAATACGACAGCCAATGCTGCAATCTAAATCATTTCTTGCGGTGGACTTCGGCGCGGGCAGCCTCAAGCTCGCAGAGTTTGAAGTCAATGAGGCGGGGGGATTGCGTTTAAAGCAGTACGGAATCAAATCTCTCGGACAGGAGGGCGCGCAGGAAAATACGCGCGAAGCGACTATTCTCAAAGCGCTTCAGGCAATGATTTCCGAGCAGGGTTTCAAGCCCAAGGATTGTAATGTCTGCGCTCCCGGCTTCCACGTTTTCTCCAAGTTCGTCAAATTACCGCCGGTCGAGCAGAGCAAGGTCACGCAGATTATCCAATACGAGGCGCAGCAAAATGTGCCGTTCCCACTCTCGGAAGTGGTTTGGGATTACCAAATTCTTGGCCAGGCATCCGGAGGCGAGTTGGAAGTGCTGCTGGTGGCGATCAAGTCTGAAATTGTCGAAGGTCTGTTCCGCGTGGCGGATGCGGCGAGCCTGAAATTGCAGGTGGCGGATGTTTCCCCGGCGGCGTTGTGCAATGCTTTCCGCTTCAATTACGGCGATCTCGAAGATTGCACGATGTTGCTGGATATTGGCGCCAAGACGAGCAATTTGCTATTTTTCGAGAAGGGCAAGGTCTATTCCCGCAGCATCAACCTGGGCGCAAATTCCATCACGCAGGATTGCTCGGCGGAATCGCGGATGAAGTGGGATGTCGCGGAAAAGATTAAGGTTGAAGAAGGTTTTGTGAGCCTGGGCGGCGCTTATGAGGAGCCGGAAAATCCGAATCAAGCGGCGATTTCCAAGATTGCGCGGCAATTCATGACCCGGCTGCACATTCAGGTGAATCAGACGATGCAGTTTTATCGGGGGCAACAGGGCGGTTCGCAGCCGGCGCGGTTGTTTTTATCGGGCGGGGCCTCGATCATGCCTTACACGGCGCAGTTTTTTGCAGAAAAACTGAATGTGCCGGTGGAATATTTCAATCCGTTCCGCAATGTGCAGATTGATCCCGCGGTAAATTTAGAGGAATTGGCGCGGGTGGCGCATTCGATGGGTGAAGTGGTGGGTTTGGGGTTGCGGAACCTGGCGCATTGCCCGGTGGAATTGAATTTGATGCCCGAGAGCACGCGAAAATGGCGCGCTTTCAACGAAAAGAAACCCTTTTTGATTGCCACGGTCTTCACGATTGTGGCCGTGGTGGCGGTGATTGGGCTGTTGTTTCAGCAGTTGAGCAGCGTCAAAGCAGCGAGGTATGCGACTATCAAGCCGAAGGTGGACGCGGCGGTCATGCGTGACAATGAATTCACGAAGGCGAATGGAGAGTTGAACAAAGTTAAAAGTGAGATGGACCAACTCGCCGGGTTCACGACCAACCGTTATTACTGGGTCGATACGCTTCCTGAAATCCGCAAGATCCTGATGCATGTCGAAGCGGTGACTTCCAACAAATGGCGTTCGGCGGCAGGGGTTTGGATTGAGCAATTTGTAACGCCGTCAGCTCCGGATGGCGGTTCGGCTACTGACAATTCCTATACGGGCCAGAACGTGGGCACCGCGTTGGAGCAGGCGATTGAAACGAAATACAGTTTGGCCGCGGGTCCGCCCGGCGCGGATCCTTCCGTGGCGCCCGTGCCGCCGGCTCCCGGCAGCGGTGTTACGAGCATTGTCATGGTTTGTCGCGCCCGGAAGGGTGCGGATGAATCGGCCAATTCAGACTTGATGTACGCGTTTTTGGATAACTTGAAAGCTAATCCATTGTTTGACCCCAAAGCGACGCAGGTTGGACAGAAGCTGATCACGGACGACTCGCTTTACACATTCACATTTGCCGTCAAAGTGGCGTTGGTGAAACCGCTCAAGCTCTAATATGTCCTGGGCCAAACGAAATCTTTACTTTCTGATCAGCGGCA
>JAQGOX010000378.1 GCA_028293365.1 Verrucomicrobiales bacterium
GCTGGGAATGACGGAACTTCTGCTCGATACAAGGTTAGACCCCAATCAAAGGGAATTCGATGAAAACGTCAAGGAAAGTGCAGGTTCGCTCCTTTCCATCATCAACGATATTCTCGATTTCTCAAAAGTTGAGGCAGGGAAACTTACCATGGAAACCCGGGAGTTTGATTTGAAAGCGGTACTGTCACAGGTAATCCAGACGGTCAGCATTCCGGCTCAGAGCAAGAATATTGAATTGATTTGTCTGGTCGAACCAACCATTCCGACAGTGTTGCGTGGCGATTCGCACCGTTTGCGCCAGATTTTTTTGAACCTGCTTAGTAACGCGGTGAAATTTACGGAAAAAGGACAAGTGACAATTCAAGTCTCACTTCTTCGCGAAAAGATTGAATCGGTCGAAATCCAGATAAGTGTCACCGATAGCGGAATTGGGATTTCCGAAGAAGTGCAGGCGCGGCTGTTCCAACCTTTCGCACAAGCAGATTCCTCGACAACGCGAAAGTATGGAGGAACTGGACTGGGACTCGCCATTTGTCGAAAACTGGTTGATTTGATGGGAGGCGAGATCGGAGTCGATAGCGCGATAGGCAACGGCTCCACATTTTGGTGCACTTTAACTTTGAAACGATAATCAGGCGGGAACCATCGAAGCATTCCGGCACAACGTCCGCAGTTAATGTCCGTGTGGAATGTTTGAGGCGTGTTGCCAGGAGTGCAAGACGAATGAAACGATTTCGTCGAGACCGACCCCGTGTTTGACCTGGGCGAACACGAAGGGGCCAGCGCCCCGCATTTTGCGCGAATCACGCGCCATAATTTCGAGATCAGCGCCGACTGCGGTTGCCAGATCCGTTTTATTGATAACCAGCAAGTCAGACTGCGTAATGCCTGGCCCCCCTTTCCGCGGAACTTTGTCTCCACCGGATACATCGATAACGTAAATGGTATAATCGGCCAGTTCCCGGCTGAAGTGCGCGGCCAGATTATCACCACCGGACTCGATGAGCATGAGGTCCGGTTTGAATTTATGGTGCAATTCTTCGAGAGCGAGGAGGTTGGCTGAGATGTCTTCGCGGATGGCGGCGTGCGGGCAACCGCCTGTTTCGACAGCGCGGATGCGCTCTGCCGCGAGTGCATTATGTCGAATCAGAAACTCACCATCCTCTTTGGTGAAGATATCATTGGTCACAACGGCAATGCTCAACGTCTCACGGAGGCGTTGGCAAAGAGCAAGCATGAGCGCGGTCTTACCGCTTCCGACCGGTCCACCGACTCCGACCGTGAACGCTCGCTGGCTAAAGTCTCGTGGAAGTGGGAGGTCCCGGTTATCAAAATGCCCTGGATGGTCCAAGTGTTCATGGGTGTGCCCATGATGGTCGTGAGAATGATCGTGTGAGTGCGGATGAACGTTCATAAATCAGCTTTGAAAAAGACGTGAATAAAGCCGGTCCTGGTTTGCTTGCCAGATTTCAGATAGAGGATTGGTTTGTGCGGCAGCCTTGTAATCCACGTTTATGCATTCCGCGAAGATAGCTTCCAGGCAGCCGGTCAATTGATATTGGATTCCCTGGCCTTCGAGCGGGCCTACCAGCCCGAGACGAACGGCGCTGCTGACAAAGCCCCGCAGGTGAATGAACAGGAAAATCCGGCATGCAGCTTCGCGAGCGACGTGGAGCAAGGATAAGATCGTTCCAAATATCGGCGCGAAATGCATAGGGAAGTTCTGCTCATTGACCTTGCTCTGAAAATACTTCAGCGCTTCCGCAGGGAAGATTCGAACCGAAGAGGCCAAAAAGGCTCGACCCTGAAGCCGGCTTGCGCGGTTGGCCACGTGATTTGAAGTAAACGTTTCAAAATGCTGACTAATCACACCGAAATCCCCGGGAGATTTGTGCGCGCCGGACAAAAAAGGAACTGATCCATGCCCGACCTGTTGCAGCGCGTTTTTAATGAAGTGAACGAGCTCCGATCGGTTCGTAATTTCCCCATGTTGCGCGGCTGCTTCGAGTCCTCCCGAGTGGGCAAAACCTCCGGCCGGAAACGCAGAATCCGCCAGTTGCCAGACAAGCAGATCATTCTGGTCCAGTGCTATACGAGATACGTGGACCTTCGCGTTTAAAGCAGCTTCGCGCATCAAAAAAGAAAATAGCGTTGCGCGAGAGGCAGCAGATTCGCGGGCTCGCACACCAGGTGTTCTCCATCCGCCCGCACTTCGTAGGTTTCCGGATCGACGGTGATTTTTGGAGTCGCGCTATTCCAGATCATTTCCTTTTTCCCGATGGTTCGGCAACCGTACACTGCTTCGATTCTTTTTGTTACGCGGTAATTCTCCGCAATTCTTTTCTCGTGGCAGGCTCGACTGACAAAAGCGATGCACGAACGAGCTGGGCCGGCTCCAAAACCGCCGAACATCGGGCGCATCATGACTGGTTGCGGGGTTGGAATAGATGCATTCGGATCACCCATTTGCGACCATGCAATAATACCTCCCTTTAGGACCATTTCCGGTTTTGCTCCAAAAAACGCCGGTTTCCATAAGACAAGGTCAGCAAGCTTTCCTGGTTCTACGGAACCAATAATATGGGACATCCCGTGCGAGATCGCCGGATTGATCGTGTACTTGGAGATGTATCTTTTGACGCGGAGGTTGTCATTAGCTCCGGTTTCCAGAGATAGCCTTCCTCGCTGCTCCCGCATTTTGTGCGCGGTTTGCCAGGTGCGGGTGATGACTTCGCCGATGCGTCCCATCGCCTGGGAATCGGAACTCATCATGCTGATGGCGCCAAGGTCATGCAGGATATCTTCGGCGGCGATTGTTTCGCCGCGGATGCGGCTTTCCGCAAAGGCGACATCTTCCGGCAAATTGCTGTCCAGATGATGACAAACCATCAGCATGTCCAGGTGTTCGTCGATCGTGTTGATGGTATAGGGACGCGTCGGATTCGTTGAGCTCGGCAGGACGTTCGGTTCGCCGCAGATTCGAATGATGTCCGGCGCGTGACCGCCGCCAGCACCCTCGGAATGGTAGGTATGTATGGTGCGACCCTTGATTGCATTGATCGTGGCTTCAACAAATCCTGACTCGTTCAGGGTATCGGTATGGATCGTCACCTGGATGTCATGCTCATCCGCAATCCGGAGGCAACAATCGATTGCTGCCGGAGTGGTTCCCCAGTCTTCGTGTAATTTCAAACCGATTGCTCCGGCCAAAACCTGCTCGGGTAATCCTGCCGGCAGTGCGGTGTTCCCCTTTCCGGTGAAGCCAAAATTTAACGGAAGAGAATCTGTGGCTTCCAACATCATTCGGAGATGATGCGCACCCGGTGTGCAGGTCGTTGCGCAGGTGCCGGTGGCCGGTCCCGTTCCACCGCCCACGAGAGTGGTGACCCCGGCGGCGATTGCTTCATGTGCCTGCTGCGGACAAATAAAATGTATATGCGTGTCGATGCCGCCGGCAGTGACTATTAGTCCCTCGCCCGCGATCACTTCGGTCGTAACACCGACAATCAGGCCCGCCGAAACTCCCGCCATCATGTCCGGGTTCCCGGCTTTTCCAAGACCGGCGATCAGGCCATTCTTGATGCCAATGTCGGCTTTGTAGATGCCGGAATGATCGACAATCAGTGCGTTGGTGATCACGCAGTCCAACGCCTCGTCCTGACTGACTCCGGCAGCCTGGCCCATTCCTTCGCGCAGCACCTTGCCGCCGCCGAATTTGCATTCGTCTCCGTAAACAGTGTGGTCGCGTTCGATTTGAATGGTTAAGGCAGTGTCTCCGAGTACCACACGGTCGCCTGTGGTTGGTCCGAACATTTCGGCATAGTGCCGTCGTAGCATTTTGTGAGACATGGCTATTCCTTTTCGTGTGCAAAACCATTGGACCGGCAGCGTTCCATTGCAGCGGCGCGGTTTGCGTTGGTAACCGGACCATCCCCGAGGTTGTTGCCACCGCGAATTATCTTTTTTCCCGCGATCTCGACCAACTGAACGGTTTTCGTTTCGCCTGGTTCGAAGCGGACCGCGGTTCCGGCCGGAATGTTCAGGCGCTTTCCGAAAGCCTTTTCACGGTCGAAACGCAACTGGTTGTTGGTTTCAATGAAGTGATAATGGCTTCCGACCTGAACGGGACGATCCCCAAGATTTGTGACTTTGAGGGTCGCCGTTGCCCGACCTTCATTTAACGTAAGTTCACCCTCGGATATCAGGCAGGCTCCAGGCTCAAAATCGGGAGCTGTGGCATTGGCGCGGAACGATTGTCCATCTGGAACCGGAAGAAAACTTCCGTATAATGCCAGTTCCAAATCTCCATCTTCCGAGGCGATCGGGTGATGCACCGTCACCAGCTTGGTTCCATCGGGAAAAGTGCCTTCAACCTGGACCTCTGCAATCAGTTCCGGCACTCCGGCCATTACCTGGTTTCTGCCGAGTAATTTTCGACCCAGGTTCATAAGCTCGGAAACGCTTCGGCCGTCCCGGATGAATTCAAGCAATTGCGCAGCGATCAGGGCAACTGACTCAGGATGGTTTAAGCGCACACCGCGCGCGAGCCGCTTTTGCGCCAGGAAACCGACATTGTGGAGGGTTAGCTTATCCAGTTCACGCGGGGTTAAGTGCATTGTGACTTTGTTGTTTTACCACTTGCGCTTCCAGGGGGCATCGCCGAGGAGCGGGACGAGATCTTTTAAATAGTCTTGAATTTTATTTGCGACCTCTTCAACGGTCAGACTCGCGATTCTCAGCACTACTCCTTCGCGGATGCGGCTTGCGCTTTCGATTGTCTGAGCTCGATGCTCCACGGATAGAGTGGAAATTCTTTGGGCTTCCCGCTCAGCGATTTCGGTGAGAAGGCCACCGACCATGACAACTAAAGCGACGCAGTTGTATCGTCCCATTGGAGGCGAACCGGCCGCAAACGCAGGATCAAGAAGCAACGAATCCCGAAAAACGGATTCAGTTCCAAACGATATTTCAGTCCGGCTTTCAAAACGCCTGAATGACCATCGTTCCCCTCGAGCAACGCGGCCGGCAGAAAACCAGTCAACGAGCACGAGGCTCGCGCCAGGATCAAGATGGAAATGCTGTTTCTGGGAATAGCTTCCATTGGCAAATGGTTGAAGCACATCTGGAAAAAGCACCAATAGAGATTGCGCGGCCAGTTGCGCGGACATGGTCTGGGAGCATGGATAACCAACGGTATTACGGTAAATCTTCGTGGAAGCCTGGGTGGAGAAAAAGCAGCGTGCCCGCTCGTTCACAATGATGTCTATTTGGGTGTGATCACCACCTACCATGCCGCCTCCAAAGCTGCTCAAGTAGGCCCATACGCTCTTATCACGGGAACGTGGTGCAAGGATCTTGACCGGGCTTGAAGAGCTGCAGGACACCACTGCGCTTTGGCCCGCGACATGCGATACTTCAAGCGCCCCCGCGCCTGAACGCATCAAAAAAGCTTTGTCCGAAACTGTCATTGGAGGCGGAAATCGTTGCGCCTGTAAAACCCATCAAACGGTCAGGTGTAACTTCACTATATCATCCGTTAACCCGGAAATCGGACCCTCTGCAACAATTGCGCCTCTGTCCATGATGTAAAACGTATCGCCGACGTCGAGACAGAAATCCAGATATTGCTCGACGAGAAGAATGCTAATTTTGGTTTCGGCTTTGATTTTTAGCAAGGTTTCACCGATGAGATCAATGATGTTGGGCTGAATGCCTTCCGTTGGTTCGTCGAGAATCAAAACTTGCGGATCGGTCAAAAGCGCTCGTGCGATGGCCAATTGCTGTTGCTGGCCGCCACTGAGAACGCCGCCTTTTCTTTGGAGCATCTCTTTCAGCACTGGAAACAAATCGAGAACGCGGTCCACCTGTCCGTTGGCTTTGGTTCCATGCACGACGAGACTTACTTTCAGGTTCTCCCATACAGTCAAGTGGGGAAAGATATCGCGTCCTTGCGGCACATAGCCGATTCCCAGCCGGGCGCGCTGGTCGGGTTTCAGACCGGTAATATCAGTCGTGCCTAGCTGGACGGTTCCAGCATCGGGTTTGACCAGACCGACGATGGATTTGAGGGTCGTTGTCTTCCCGACTCCATTACGTCCCATCAGGCATACGAGACTCCGCTCCGGTACGTTCAGCGTCACGCCGCGTAATATGCGTGAACCGTCATAGGAAACCGAAATGTTGGCCAGGTTGAGCATCGGTTTATTTACGTTTTCGCTTTTTGCCGAGATAGACTTCAATCACTCGGTCATCGTTTTGGACTTTATCGACACTGCCTTCACACAGTACCGTCCCCTGGTGCAATACGGTAACTTTGCGGGCTAATTGCCGAACGAATGTCATGTCGTGCTCGATCACGACAATGCTATGTTTCCCTTCAAGGCTCAGAAGCAAATCACCGGTTTTGTGCGTTTCTTCATCGGTCATTCCGGCGGCTGGCTCGTCGACGAGCAGGAGCTTTGGATCCTGGGCGAGAAGCATTCCTATTTCGAGCCATTGCTTTTGGCCGTGGCTGAGTGCGCCGGCTTTCCACTCGGCTTTTTTGGACAATCCGACGGTCTTCAAAACGTCCTGAATGCGATCCCGCTCACCAGGAGAAACACGGGCGAAAAGTGTGCGCCAGACTGCACGGGTCCCTTTGAGAGAGAGCCAGATATTTTCGGAAACAGTATGGTCGATATAAACGGAAGGGGTTTGAAATTTGCGTCCGATCCCGAGCCGGTTGATTTGATACTCATTGAGTCGCGTTAAATCGGTATCTTTGCCGAATTCGATTCTGCCATTATCCGGTTTGGTGCGGCCGGTAATGAGGTCCAACATCGTGCTTTTTCCGGCGCCGTTTGGTCCGATGATCACACGCAGTTCGCCTTCGTCCATGTAAAAGGTCAGGTTCGAAATCGCTTTATAGCCTTCGAAGTTCTTGTTGACTTCCTCGAGCATTAAAATAAACGGGGCGTGCGGCTTGTTCATTTTGCGAGATTGTTTTCAGCGGCGGTTGCGGGTGGCATTTCTGCAGGGGGCATCTCTTTGTTTACGCTTTGGCGTTTCCGCAATACACGTTCTTTTACCGCGCGAAGTTGACTGGCCAGGCCTACCAGGCCTTTGGGCATGAATAGAGTCACCAATACGAACAAAGCTCCAAGGAACATCAACCACATATCCGGATAGGCTCGAGTGGCCCAGCTCTTCAATGCATTGACGATCAAGGCCCCCAGGACCGGGCCAATTAAAGTTCCGCGCCCTCCGACTGCAACCCAGACAACCGCTTCCAACGATTTATCAGGAGCCATCTCACTGGGGTTGATAATTCCGACCTGGGGCACGTAGAGGATGCCTCCTAGTGAAGCGATCAACGCCGCAATTACATATGCGAAGAGTTTGTAATTGCCGGCTGCGTATCCGCTGAATAGTACTCGATTTTCGCTATCCCGGATGGCTCTTTGGACCAAACCAAATTTAGTGGTGTTAAGCCAGCGGCAAACTCCATAAACCATGAGCAATGCCACCACGGTCGCGATATATAGAGCACGTTGCGTCGTCGGGGAGCGGAGATCATAACCCAGTATGAATTTAAAGTCCGTAAAGCCATTGTTACCTCCTAAAAGAAGGCTGTTCCGGAAAAAGAGAAGACAGGCGCCATATGTTAGGGCCTGTGTGAGGATTGAAAAGTAAACGCCGCGGATCCGGGAGCGAAAGGCCAGGAAACCAAAGAGGAGCGCGAGCAGACCGGGCAGTAGACAGGCCATCATTAGTGCGAATGGAAGGCTGGAGAATGGTTTCCAGAAAGTGGGCAAAGTGGTCCAGCCCAGGAATACCAAAAAATCGGGTATCGCCTTGTGATACTGGCCGAGGTCTCCGATCATTCGCATCAGGTACATTCCCATCATGTACCCTCCGAGCGAGAAGTAGAGTGCCTGGCCCAGGCTCAGCAACCCGACATAACCCCAAAGTAAATCGACACTGATGGCGAGGATGGCATAACAAAGGTACTTGCCATAGAGATTGATCGTGAAGTTGCTGACGTGCAGGAAACTGCTTTCAGGCGTAAATGCGTTCAGGTATGGTAGAGCGACCAGCAGGATAGCCGCGGCCAGGACAACTCCCCAATTTTCGAACTTTTTGAAATCGGCGCGTTGCATGTGTTTCAATCCAGGCTGCGGCTTCGAATGGAAAACAATCCTCCCGGTTTCCATTGCAGGAACAAAATGATGATAATTAGCATCACGATTTTGCCGGTTACCGGAGATCCGGAAACCTGTTGTAGAATCTGATCACCGGTGCCAATTCCGACGGCAGACCAAACCGTTCCGACGATGCTGCCCACTCCTCCCACTACCACGGTCATGAAACTATCGACAATATAAGTTTGACCGAGGCTTGGTCCGACGTTTCCGATCTGCGAAAGGAAAGCACCGGCCAACCCGGCCAGGCCGGAGCCGAACGCGAAAGTGAGCATATTCACCCGGTCGGTGCGGACGCCGATGCAGGAGGCCATTCCCCGATTTTGCATCACTGCGCGAATCAAAAGGCCGAGCGGTGTTTTTGTCAGGAGCAGCCATGTGCCTGCGACGATCATTACCGCGAATCCAATGACGAAAATTCGATTATAGCCGAGTATCAGGTCTCGGATATCGAAATGGCCTTGCAACCACGACGGTGAATTCACTTGCACATTGTTGGCACCGAAGACCATTCGGAAAAGTTGTTGCATGATCAGCGAGATGCCCCACGTGGCCAGGAGCGATTCCAGCGGGCGTCGATAGAGGAAACGAATGACCGCTCGTTCGATAACAAGTCCCGCGATGGCGGCGACGATGAAACTCAAGGGGATGGCAAAAAGAAAATAGCTCTCGTAAAGCAACCCGGTTGCGTTCAAGCCGGGTAGATGAAGGCCAAAGCTGATCGGGTGCGATCCGAAATGGAAGGGCAGGATAATTGAGAACCCGAATCCGCTGCCGAAAAGATTTTGAATGACGTAACAAGTATAAGCACCGATTGCGATCATCTCTCCATGGGCCATGTTGATAACTCCCATCAACCCAAACGTAATTGCAAGGCCGAGAGCCACGATGAGCAGAATTGAACCAAGGCTCAGGCCGCGAAACAGGGTGCCGAAAATATTGATCGCCGAGATGTGCTGTTCGATGGAATTAACGGCTCCTCGGGCTGCCTCGGCAACGGGAGCGTTGGTTTTCGAGTTCGCCAAACGCTTGAGAGTGTCGAGGCTGCCGATCGAATCCAGTTTAGCTAGATTTTTAATGGCCGATATTTGACGAGCAGGGTCCGCGCTTCCCAGTTCGAGCAGTGCGGTTGCTTCATGAATACTTTTGATGACTGCGCTGTCATGCTCCTTCTCAAGGCGCAACTTGAGGACTTGCAGGTTTGATTCCCTGGCCGAATTTCCGAGTTTCTGCACTGCGGCGCGGCGCGCATCGGGGTCGGGCGCCGAAAGAGCCAGGATGTCCAATGCTTTTTGAATCGTGCTGCGCAATGCGGCATCCGATTCCGCCGGCGTTACATCCGTTGGACTAAGGTGCAGGATATCCCCTTTGTCATCCTTAAGAAAATCTCCATTATCGATTCGGATTGCTCTCGCTTTGCCGTCCGCGTCCACTTCGTCTTCCAGAACGGCCGGCAATTTCCCGTTCGTCGATTCATATACGATAACCTGATCTCGAGGCCATCCAACCAGAACCTCGCGAACAATTTTCGATCCGGTATTCGCGAGATCGATTAGCATTTTTTGCTGCTCTTCGCCGTTTGCCAAAACCGCCGCGGCGAGGTTTGTGCGAACCTGCGCATCGGCAGCGGCTGGGGCGGCCGAAGCAAATCTGGTTAGGCATGCCAGGCAGGCAACGACAAGGATAAATGGAAGTCTGACGTTCATTTCGAATAAAAAGGGGCGGGGTTTTTCCCCGCCCCGTGAACCACGCACAATTTCACCAAAGGCTTCGATCCGGGCCGGCTTGATCGCAGAGGAGGAAACTCATTGAGTGACGTACGATCGTAGTCGAGGTGGATTGTGTTTCAGAAAGCACTATTCCTTGGCTGCCAGCTTTTTGCTCAGGTCTTGAAGAATAAACGGCTCGCCAGCCACGTCTGGGAATTCCTTAAGAATCTTGAACTGCCCGTTTGCGCGAGTTTCACCAATGTAAACGTTCTTCACTGTATGGTGATTCTTTTGCATCGTGGTTTTACCGGCGGGTCCATTGAAGCTGATCGATCCGGATTCGAGTGTTTCGCGGACTTTGTCCACATCGAATGCTCCAGCTTTCTCTACCGCGTTTTTCCAGAGGTAGACACCGTCATAGGAAAGAACCATCGGACTGTCCACAGCGCGCTTTTCTTTAACTACGCCAGGGTAGCTTTCAGTCTTAAGCCACTTGTTCCA
>JAQGOX010000399.1 GCA_028293365.1 Verrucomicrobiales bacterium
AAACGAGAAAAATCATAGGTCGAATAATCCCAATCCGGGTTATTGAAAACCAAATACTTAAATATCTGCGTGCCGAACGCGAAAGTAAGATCGGCAACGTGATCTTTGGAAACAAGCGGAGGCAACGGCCCAACCAGCCAGGCCATCCATTGATCCGGGTCACATTCCGCTACGGGCGAGAAACCGGGATAAATAGTTCCTTTGTCGTTTACAGCGCCGCGGTAAATCGCTTCGATTGCTTTTCGTTGTTCAACCGACAGATCTGCCACTTTGGACAGGTCGAATTTGGCGGAAGCGGGATCTTCAATGATCCCATCTTTAACTCCATCCTGCATGTCGCATTGGTCGATGATGGCCTTGGCAAGCGCTTGAAGCGCTTCTTTGTTGAGGGCAGTTTTTTCGAGATGAGATGGATCCGGATAAAGCGCCCTGGCGATTTGCACCATAGTGGCGGCAATGCCCGTCCAGTTAAAAGCCGGCGCTCCGGCTACGATTCCATCGAAATCCTTTGGATAGCGTTGCGCTTCCATCATCGCCTGACCACCGCCTCGCGAGCAGCCGAGAAAGTAGGACCGCGTGGCATCCGTGTGATAATAACTCCGGATAAGAGCTTTGCCGACCTCGGCCGTCCGATGAACTGCCAGGAAACCGAAATTGACCTGCGCTTCAAGATTGGTGAAAGCCCAGCCAGCCATGTGGCCTTCAGGCCACTGGTGCCCTGTGTCAGTTCCGATCGTTGCGTAACCTTGATTGACCGAGTCGCGCGCTGAATTCTGCACTGTCCCAACAAATCCGCCACCGCCCCCCATTACAAAGCGACCATTCCAGGCGTCAGGCAGCAACAACTCAAAGCGGATGGTCCCGCCAATAATGCCCTTCACTTCGAAATGCGCTGCCGCGTTCGGATTTTTTTGCGCTTCCTTCGTTACAGATTTGGCCGAGTCAATGACAACGTCCGGCAGTCGCAGGTGTAGCAACTCTTCGAGGGTCATTCGATTCGTGGATTGCGCCAGAGCTGAGCCGGCAACGAACCATACAAAAACTGAAGCAAAGAGGCTTCGTTTCAAGATTCTGTTTGCTTTGAGAATGTGCATAAGAATGAGAGTTTTAGCCGTTCCGACTAAAGATACAAGGCGCTGAATTTCCCCTCAAAAATCTCAATTAAGGAATTGGTCATACTGTAAAGCTGTGCGTGCTACAGGGGTTTCAATTAATTTCCCGTCATCCACCACATTTCCATGCGCAGCTTCCACCTTGCTTCAACCAGCCATTTTCGGCACACTCGGCGCGTGGTGCAATCGCACCGGTTGTTGCACGCCGGACGACAAGAGTTTGACTAAATCCGTAGTCATCATAGTTGCGTCAGCCGGAGAACTTACCCTTGGAAGGAAAGTATGTCGCCGTCTAAGCCAGCGTGGTGGTCCAATTCCTCGATTGTTTCGCGGTACGCGGCAGCTATAGTTTCAGTTGCTTTAGCGTGCATCTTCGCAGAGGTAATAGAGTACTATTGGCATTCCACGTCCTTCGCATCGCTGTTTCTTTGCGCCGTCTTGTTCAGCGCCTGGTTCGGCGGATTCAAGCCGGGTCTGGTCGCCATCGCCCTCTCGGTTCTGACTTTCGATTATTTCTTCCTGCCCCCGACCCATTCGCCGGTGGCGAATTTGAACGAGCTGCCGCGCCTTGTCCTCTTTGCGATTGTAGCCTTGGTAGTCGGGTTGCTGAGCGCCGCACAAAGGAGCAGTACAGAGTCGCTCAGGCTGGCGGGTGATGATCTGGCTGCAAAAGTTCAAGAACTTCAGAGAATCAACGAAGCGCTGCATGCGGAGAACGCCCAACGAAAGAGAGCCGAAGGTGCGCTGCGGCGAAGCCAGGGCTATTTATCCGAAGCACAGCGACTAAGCCACACCGGTAGCTTCGGCTGGCTGGTTTCCACCGGCGAGCTTTTCTGGTCAGAGGAGACTTTTCAAATCTTCCAATACGACCGAGCAATGAAACCATCCGTCGAACTTGTAATGCAACGGGTTCATCCGGAAGACCGGGTTCTCGTGAAACAGACAATCGAACGCGCCTCTCAAGCAGGGACGGATTTTGATTTTGAACATCGGTTGCTGATGCCTGATGGCTCAGTTAAACATCTCCACATTGTGGCTCACACCGAAAGGGATGCGTCGAGCGAGCTTGAGTTTTTTGGAGCGGTGATGGACGTCACGTTGGCCAAGGAGGCGGGAGACAAAATCCGACTGATTATCAACACCGTGCCGGGACTGCTCTGGACGGCGCGGCCTGACGGCTGGGTGGACTTTCTCAGCCAACGCTGGTTGGATTACACGGGAATGACCCTGGAACAGGGGCTGGGGTGGGCTTGGCAACCGGGATATCATCCCGACGATCTTGGGAGCGTCTTAAGCAAATGGCGAGCCGCGGTGGCGGAAGGGAAACCTCTCGAGGTAGAAGCCCGTCTCAGGAGGTTCGATGGAAAATACCGGTGGTTCCTGAAACGCGCTTTCCCCTTGTTTGACAATGCCGGACACGTTCTCGGCTGGTATGGAGGCAATATTGATATCCACGACCTGAAGCAAGTGGAAGAGAAGCTGCGGCAAATCGAGTCCTTTTTATCGGAGGCACAGCGGCTCAGTCACACCGGCAGTTGGGCATGGTCAGTGAAGACGAAGGAAAATCTCTTCTGGTCCAGGGAGCATTATCGTATCTTTGGATTCGATCCCGACATGAATAACGGGCAATACGGGGCCGCACGGGAACGGATTCACCCGGCGGACGTGCGTGCCTTCGATGAGACCCTCGAGCGAGCCATCCAGGAACAAAGTGATTTTGAGATACACTATCGGATCGTTCTCCCTGGCGGTGAGGTAAAGCATATCCATAACCTCGGCCACCCGCGGTTGAACAACGCTGGCGAATTGGTTGAATACATTGGGACCGCGATGGATGTTACAGAGCAGGCCCACGCCAGGGCCGCCCTGGAGGAGGCCTTCTCAAAGATCAAAAAATCAGAAGCCAGGCTGCAAACGATCATTGATACGATTCCCACATTGGCGTGGAGTACTGAGGCGGATGGTTCGGCGGAATTCCTAAATCTGCGCTGGAGAAATTATACCGGTCTGTCCACCGAGGAAGCACAAGGCTGGGGTTGGCAAAGTGCAATTCATCCTGAAGATGTTGAATGGCTATCGGATCAGTGGCGCAGCATCGTCGCTTCCGATAAGCCATGTGAATTGGAAGCGCGCCTGCGGCGTTACGATGGGCAGTATCGCTGGTTTATGTTTCGCGCCGACCCCTGGGTTGATGAACAAGGTAAGGTTGTAAAATGGTATGGAACGAACACGGACATCGATGACCGTAAGCGCGCCGAGGAGGCACTCCGCACGAGCCACACAGCGCTGGCTCACGTCAGTCGATTGACCACCATGGGAGAACTGACCGCTTCGATAGCACATGAAGTCAACCAACCGCTTACCGCAGTCGTCAACAACGCCAATGCCTGCCTCAGTCTGCTTCCGAATGGCGCTCCGTATCTCGAAGAAGTCCGGGATGCACTGACGGAAATAATTGACGATGCCGACCGGGCGAGCGCCGTCATCGCACGGGTTCGGCAGTTGGCGAGAAAGGCACCGTTTGAGCGAACCTTCCTGGACTTGCGCGACGTCATCATAGACGTATTGGCGCTTGCCCGGTACGAGTCCTCTACACGCCGGGTCGCCATCCGTACTGAGTTGGCCGGAGAACTGCCGCTCGTTTTAGGAGACCGTGTGCAACTCCAGCAGGTTTTACTGAACCTGATCGTCAATGGAATGGATGCGATGAGCGCGGTCGAGGAACCGAACCGTGTTTTGATTATCGGCGGGGGCTGCGGCACAAGTGATGGGGTGGCAAGCGCGTTGCTCAGTGTGCGGGATGCCGGCGTCGGATTCAAACCCGAGGAAATGGACCGGCTTTTCGAAGCGTTCTATACCACGAAACCGCAGGGGATGGGAATGGGACTGGCGATCAGCCGCTCAATCATCGAGGCTCATGGTGGCCGGTTGTGGGCTGAACCGAACCAGGGGCCCGGCGCGACTTTTCTATTCAGCCTGCCCGATGCGGGCAATCCCGCACCATGACCGAGGTCGAGCCCATCGTATTTGTCGTTGATGACGATTTGTCGGTTCGTCGTTCCACCGAGCGCCTTATTCGGGCGGCCGGGCTGAACGTCCAAACGTTTACTTCCGCCCGGGAATTCCTGAGTCAACCGCGATCGGAAGGACCAGCCTGTCTCGCGCTC
>JAQGOX010000416.1 GCA_028293365.1 Verrucomicrobiales bacterium
ATTAGCGGCTGTTTTAAGACATGAGAAAAGACTGCCAGCAGCCAGGCGGCCACGATGCAACTCGCAAGGTCATTAACAATATTCGGTTCCACGCGTCACGATTAGACGCGATTCCGCTGAAAAAGCGGAGCGGAAAGAACGATCGTTGCCGTTTAATATTAAAAGCGATTATTCTATTTCGAAGTCGCGGGATCCGAAGACAGGGATTGACTCAACTGCTTAAGTTCCGCCTTGCCATTTTCATAAGTGATCATGTAAACGCGATCGTAAACATAATCGTGCAGTTTTGGAGGAGCTGGATGGACTCCCAATGCTTCCACCAGCGGTGGGATAAATTCGTGGGTCCAACAAACTAAAACCGTTTTCCCGTTGTAGGATGGATTGGATAAAATGAGCTTTGCAAGCGATCCGGCATCCTCTGACTCAAAAGGTTTCTGGATCGGTAATTTAAGGCTTTTAGACAAAGGTTGGAGTGTCTCCCCCGGTCTCTGTCCCCTTCCGTTTTTTGTCTTTTTGGTAGCAAACAAAGCAACGGGAGCGCCGTGTTGCATTAAAATACTGTTTTCTTTGAGAAACGGCACAAATGATTTGGCGCGCTTTTCTCCCGCGGGGGAAAGGTGTTTGGACCCTTTATCAGCGGGCTTCTCTCCGTGGCGAATAACAATGACCTCCGCAGGCATCCCGAAGACTGTCGCTGCCCCCGCAAATAGAAATAAAAACGCCGAAAGGAGGACCCAAAGCGTCCTCATCGGATAACAGCCTCTTGCGTGGCTGGATAAAAAGTTGAGCATTACTGGGGAGCATACATGACCTGCGAGCAGATTGCCAGAATGGGCTTTTCTCGAGGGAAAACGGTACTACCCCCACTTTCCGGGTTCTCCCCTATTGTTGGCGACCAATCCTCGTCGTAAATGATTTAGGATACGGAGGACGAACTCATGTACAAAATATTGCCACCACGCTTAAAAGGACGGCCCAAACCGATTGTCGGCGAAAGAATCATTTGATGCCTTTGTACAGTGATATTCCTGAGCCGATGGAGCCGAAAGATGCCGCCGTTCCCTCCATTCGTAAAGATCGGGAAGTGATCATTGTCGGTGGCGGGTTGGCGGGGATTTCTGCTGCTATTTACCTGGGACGAGCCCTTCGGGACGTGCTCGTGATTGATGCGGGTGAATCGCTGGCACTTTGGGAGCCGGAGGCGCAAAATTATCTCGGTTTTCCATCGATATCAGGCGCAGAACTTCTGGATCGAGGTCGCAAGCAAGCCCGCGGATACGGCGCTGAGTTTGTGAAAGACGAAATCTGCAAAGTGTGCCGACAGGGAGCCATGTTTGTGCTTGATGCAGTGGAGAGCACCTATCGGGCGAAACGGTTGCTGCTGGCAACAGGGGTTTATCATCTTCCCCCAAAAATCCCTGAATCGGATGCCTGCATCGGCCGCAGCATGTTCTTTTGCAAAGATTGCGACGGCTACCGCGTTCAGAACAAACGAGTCGTGGTTGTCGGAGCGAATGACAGCGCAGCGGAATACGCGCTTGGCATTCTGCTCTACTCTCCGCATGTCATGATCGCGACGAATGGCCAGGTGCCGCACTGGGATGTCCAACACACCGGCTGGATTGCCGAGTATGAGATCCCTGTTTATCAGGATCCGATTACCTGTGTTGAACATAAAAAAGGACATATCGAATGTATTCAATTTGGCGAAAAGCATCGAATCGCGGCCGATTGTCTTTTCACCACTCGCGGTGACGTTTTTCATAATAAGCTGGCGCAGGAACTGGGTGCGGAGCTCGATGCCCACGGACAGGTTGTCGTCGATAAATGCCAGCGAACCAACGTGGCCGGTCTCTACGCGGCAGGCTGTGTCACGCCAGCCAACTGCCAAATGATTATTGCCGCGGGAAATGGCGCCACCGCTGCCCAGGCTATTAACCGCGATCTCTTTGAGGAAAGTCTCGCAAGCCATTCACTCCGGAATCTGCGCGAAAAACAACTTCAAACTGCAGAAACCGAGCCTCACGTGCTCGCAAGCTAGTGTCGGCGGCCCAAAAATCTGTCCGTTTGGACGCGCTCCCTGATGCTCCCGCCCGATATGTCGAACCGATGAAATGCCTGTTGGTCGATCACCTGCCAGAAGGGGATGACTGGATTTATGAAATCAAGTTCGATGGATTTCGGGCCATCGCTGTCAAATCGGAAATGGGAATCGAACTACTTTCCAGGAATCACAAAGATTTTTCCCAGCGATATCCCTCCCTGGCTGCTGCGGTGAAAGGCATTCGATGCAAAACTGCGATAATTGATGGGGAGGTTGTTGCAATGGATGAATCAGGGCGATCATCATTTCAACTGCTGCAATCCAAAGACATCCCATCTACCAGCGCTCCCGCCATTTTTTATTATCTTTTCGATCTTCTACAGTTGAACGGAAAGGACCTTACATCACTTCCGGTTACAAAGCGGAAAGTCTTACTCGAAGGTCTAGTCGGCAAATCAAATAATCCACACCTTCGCTTTTCTCCGGCGCTTCCTGGAACAGCCGCGGAAATACAGAAAGAAATGGCCGGGTTGAAGCTCGAAGGGATTATCGCCAAGAAGAAGAACTCCAAATACGAACCAGGACGGCGCAGCGGCGCCTGGGTCAAATTCAAATGGGTGGCAGAACAGGAATTTGTGATCGGCGGCTTTACGCAACCGGAAGGATCCCGGAAACATTTTGGGGCGCTTATAGTTGGCTACTATGACGGGGGCAAACTGCGCTTCGCCTCGAAAGTTGGCACCGGATTTTCTGATCGGACGCTTGAATCCATTTATAAAAGTCTTCACAAACTGAAAACAACGACATGCCCTTTCGTGAACCTGCCCGAACCACGTAATGTGATGGGAAGAGGAGGCATTACGCGGGCGGAAATGAGCCGCTGCACCTGGATTAAACCGAGCGCCGTATGCCAGATCCGATTCAGCGAATGGACGCGCGACGGGCACCTGCGGCATCCGAGCTTTTTGGGAATGCGAGAGGATAAGCCGGCATCTGAAGTGGTGAGAGAAATCCCTGCTTAGCGCTCGGGGCGGGGCCGATTGCGGATTTGCTGCCTGAAGATAAGTTCAATTCATGGGTGCAGTTTCAGCTTTAACAGATTCCAGTAGAGGCGCAAGTGGGAGGTCTGATTGTAAACCAGTCAACACGGCCACAGATTCACCAAGAAAATGGAATGAACGCTTCCGCTGCTTTTCAAGTGCAACATCGTCGGCAATGGGACGTCCCTGGGCATTTTTGACGGCGATTGGTTTGATCGTCGCCTGGGCGTTTAGCGGTCCCGTATTTCATTTCTCGGATACCTGGCAACTCGTCATCAATACGAGCACAACCATCGTAACGTTTTTGATGGTGTTCCTGATTCAGAACACCCAGAACCGGGATGCCAAGGCAATCCATCTGAAGCTGGATGAACTAATCCACGCCATTGACGGAGCACGAAACAAACTGGTGAATTTGGAGAATCTGAGCGATGAGGAGTTGGAAAAGCTCGAATCCGAGTTCGCCAAACTCGGAAAGCGCTACCATAAAATAGCGCAATTTCAGGAAAAGCTGGAAGCGGCCGACTCCGTCAAAACCTAAGCAGGCTGACTGCGTCGCGGGTCAAATTCACCATCGAGTTCGGAAAGAGCCCGAGATAAAGCATTCCGGCGATGCAGAAATAAAGCGACAGGCGCAGGCCCATGGGCACTTCGATTTTTGAATAATCGACAGCACGAGCCCAATAAATAGCGCGAACAACTCCCAGATAATAGTAAAAGGAAACTACAATTCCGAAGAGCGCGATTCCAACCAGGGTATAGAACATCGGATTAGATGAGCCGCGATCAACGACCGATTTCAGCAACAGAAATTTCCCAAAGAATCCGGCCAGGGGCGGAATACCCGCCAGCGAAATCATAGCCATCGCCAAGCCGGCCGCCAGCAAAGGAGAGCGATGATGCAATCCAGCGAAAACGGCGATGTCTTCATCTTCTGTATTCCGGGTCACGATTGAAATGACACAGAAGGCCGCCAAAACGCTCAGCAGATAGCCACACAGGTAATAAAGAACAGCCGACTCTCCGGAAGCACTCGCGGCAGCGATACCAAGCAGCAGATAACCGGCATTCCCGATGCTGGAATAACCAAGTAATCGCTTGAGATTTCGTTGCGGTATTGCGCAGAGATTGCCGTAGAGAATGGTGATGGCCGCGACCACAACAAACAGTTTCGGCCAATGCAAGGCGAGCGCAGGAGTGGCACTGAACAAAATCCGGATCAGCAGGACAAATCCGGCCGCCTTCGATC
>JAQGOX010000433.1 GCA_028293365.1 Verrucomicrobiales bacterium
GCCGTTGGAAGGGCTGGTGATGCTGACGGTCGGCGCCACTGCCGCCGCCGGGGTGGAGCGGGTGTAGGAGACGGTTCCTGCGCCACCCTTGCCCCAGGTAATAAACTTGATGGAAAAGTAAATGTCCTCGGCAACCAAATGCACTACCATCGGTTGGTTAATAATACGCAACGCGAGGTTGCCATTTCGCAATGACTCCATCGTTTTGTATGAGAGAGTGGTTGCATTGTCGATGCTTCCAAATGCCCACATTGTATCTTTCGGACTGACCGTTCCGGCCGAGTTTTCGCCGGCGGCCTTATTATACAGAACGTCGCGGCCGCCCCGAGTCAGGACAACTTTGCCTTCGACTATGGTATCAGTTGGCGTCGTCGCGGACTTGGTCCAGGTAATGTTTGGTCCGGTCCAGATCGTGGCCGCAGGTGCTGTCGGTGGCACAATCATCGCGAATGCCAACAGGCTAAACCGGGCGCAGATCGCTAACACAGAATGATTCGTCTTAAAATTCATACCTTGTAAGAGGGCTTTGGGGCCGGTTCAGTTCCCGAGTTTTTGCTGTTTGCCGAATGGTTCACAGATTTTTGAATTATTGGAACAAAAAACGTTCTCAATCATCTTGCTTTCAACAATGACGGGGATGGCGCAATCTGAGAAATATGAAGTTCTCAACCAAAAATACGAACAAAATTTGTCGAACTCTGTTCCTTTCGCTTTTTACGACATTCTCGGTTTACGGTCCTCAGCGTTCCGATGCGGCTTCTTACATAACTGTTGCAAGTGCCGATGCGTTCGTTGCTTCGGGACCTACAGGGAACCTCCGAAACAATAATTATGGAGGTGGTGGCGCCCTGGCGATTGGTGCCAGCGGTCTCCCGAACGGAGAATTCCAAAGCGTCATCAGGTTCGACCTCTCCAGCTCCCGCAATTCTCTGGACGCCCAATATGGGGCGGGGCAATGGTCCATCCAAGGGATCAGCCTGCAGCTTTCGTCATCTCCACATAGCAACGCGATCTATAACGATGTAAGTGCGGGACGATTCGGCATCTCGCTGATGCGGAACAATTCGTGGGTGGAAGGGACCGGCAACGCGAGCAGTCCGAGCGCGGCTGGCATAACTTTTAACACACTCCAAGGTAATTTCATCAATCCGAACCTTGATCAGGCCCTCGGAACGTTTGGTTTCGATGGAGGAACCAGCGGACTTAATCAATACGCTCTCGATACCGGAACCGGTTTGAATTCTGACCTTTTAGCGGGAGGCACTGTGAGTTTGCGCCTCTTCGCCGCTGACAGCGCAGTCAACTATCTTTTTAGCTCTCGCGCCGCGTCTTCAACTTCGACACAGCCGCAATTGGTGATATTGGCTGTTCCAGAGCCTGGCGCCCTGGCCCTATTCGGGTTTGGTTTCGGAATGCTTTTGTGGTGCCGTCATCGAACTTCGCGAAGGAATTACTGATTTCGGATTAAGTCTTATTGGGTACTGGTTTTATCAGGCTCTCGGTCATTCGTTGCTACGCTTTTCGAACCTTTGGATCAGAAACCAAGCGTTAATTGAGCATAAATGAAATTCCCATCGGTGGCACCGCCTACCTCCGCTAAAGACGCGCTCACATAATTGCCAACGAAGTAGTGGCCGATTCCTCCTTGAACCGATGCGTAGCGATGGAATGTGTAAGTTGCGACCAGATCAATTTCGGAACCGAGGAAGCTTCCATTGTCTGGATTGATGCCATATCCAAGGCCATTTGTAGCGGCAAGGCCACCCCGCCGGGCACCCTTATTGTTATAAAACGAATCGTGTCTGTCCGCGAGCCAGTACAATCGATAATCCGCAGCAACTGTGAAGACCTTCGAAGGCCTAACGGACGTCGAAATGTGGAGGTTTTGGACGTTCTGCCAGGAGAACAAATCCATAATGCCGTATTGACGGTGATTTGTGGGAAAGAGGTTATCGAAAGTTCCATGTGTTCCATCGGTGGGATCGCTATCACCGCTCGAATAAACATATTCCAGCGCGACTCTTGGGGTATAAACTTGTTGAGTCCACGTATAACCGCCACTGACGGCAGCCGCATAAGCGAGTTGACTGAGGCGTTTTCCCGCTACGGACGCAGGAGCGGGTTTCGCCGTTTCCTTAAAATCACCGAATTGACCTGCGGCTTCGGTTGTATAGTCCCAACCGGCGAGCTTCCCGGGCAATGATTTGAAGCGAGTTCCAATAGTGTAAATATCGCGGGCTGAGGCACCCTGAGGATCGGGAGACGGTCCATAAAACTGTGGTGAGCCAGCGCTGGAGTTGCGCGAGAGAAGATAAAGCTGGGATTCCTGAACTGGAATCAGAGTGGTGCTCGATGCATAGATGCCGGAGAGCCAATCGTAATCGTTGGATTCATTAAAATGATCCTCCCAGGTTATCACAGGCCGCGCCACGAAGGCATCCACCCAAAGGTCGTCCGTTTCATAGCGCAATTTGGCGGCGTCGAAGGTCCGTTTCTGATTTGTCCAATCGGACGCACCGATCAACCGCTCATCTCCGTAGATAAGTTCCTGGCGGCCAACTTTGGCGGTGATGGGAAACAATTTTGGATCACCCAGTCGAATGTACCCTTGATGCAAGTCGAATTCGTCAGCATCGGGGCTGGGCTTGCGGTCATCCCCAATGCTGGAACTGTCTCTGCCTTCGACATAAAAAGTCGCCCAGGAAACTGGCGAATATCCAACGTGAAAGAGCTCCCGGAAGAGAACGCGGTCGTTGTTGGCGTCGCCTCCATTCTTTCTAAAGTCGACTGGGCCATGCTTTGCGTCGATGCCTTCCGCGCCGGGTGCATCCAACGACTCCGCATGTTCGACCCGTGCCCGAAACTGGACGCCAAGGTCCCATTCTGTCAAGGCGGGTGCTAGTTCTCGCAGCCACAAATTGATCGCACCGGGATCTGCGGCGGCAGGCCGCCACGAAGGTGCGCTTATGTTTGGCGCGACCGAAGGGGCGGGCTTATCCTGAGCCTGAACGGCAGTCGTTACGATCAGCACGATTACACAGGCCGTGAGCCTGAAATCCTTCGAATGCATACTTTTCTTTCTTGATGGTGAGATGTTAAAAGCGCAAAGACAAACCAATGAAATATTGAACATCAGGCGCGGACTCTGTAACTCCCAGATTGATTCCTCCGTCGAGTTGCGAGTTCTCCGTAAGGCCGTAGGTTAACCCGCCATCCAGAGTGCCGACCCAGGAGGACTCCAATTCGGTGCTTACTTCGCTAAAAAACTCGACGTAACCACCCAGCTTGCCAACGATATCATGACTGAAAGTAATACTATTGACGAACGCACCGTGGACGCGATCATTTTCCTGGCCGCGATTGACGTCAAATTCAGTCATCAACCCCACGTCCCACTTGTGTGGAAGGGATACGGCCAAAGGCAGGATCAGTCCCCCTTGTATCAATTTCTTATCAAAGCCGCCGCCGCGCGCGGGGAACTCAACAAATGGCATCAAGGCGAAAGCCGTTTTTCCTCCATCGTTTCCCCACAGATTGATTTTCAATCGTGTCGTGATCCCGCCAAACCCCCGGTCACGAGTGATCAGGCCTGTTGTGCGATCTTCAGTGCGAACATCGTCAAACGTGTCGAGCACGACCTGGAGATCCGTATTGTTCAACAGTCCAACTTTTAAATTAATGGGCGCGACTCCCCATGCGTCGGTCTGAATGTCGAAACCTTCGGAGGTATCGTGGTCGAAACTTGGGGTTATGAAATCCATTTCAATCTGGAAGTGCCCAGCATCCACGGTGTAGGGACTTTCGGTTTTGTCAGGCCGGTCGGTACTCATTTCGCGCAAGGCCGATGACGGAGTGCGGTTGAATAGGTTGTATCCGTTCTTATCGACGTTGGCGGTCTGCGACGCCGACGGAACCATTGGCAATTCTTCTGCGGATACATTAAGAGAACAGCCCAGAGCGCAGATTGCTCGAAAAGCATGCGACTTAAATATCAATGATCTCTTCCGTTTTCCGTCAGTTTGATCAAGAGCCTGGTGCATTCGGAAAGTAAGTCGCAAACGGAGACAAAAAGCTGGCAAAAAAAGAAAAAAGCTCCGCGCTTCCTGCCGAAGGATAACGATCGGTGTTTCGGGGCCACAAAGGATCGGTGAAAGCTTGAGCAGATCGAGCTCAGCGATCGGGAGAAATTTTCCGCAAATTGTGAACCTCTGCGAAAATCACGAAGACTTCAGCGCGCGAACAGAGTGTCTCTCAGTAGTTACTCCCGGGCCGGTACTGCATTCCATTTTGGGAGCAATAATAAGGCTCCTGCCATTACGGCCACAGATAACGCCAAAAAAACGCCGTGCCAACCCCATTGTTTCCAGAAGAAACCCGGTATGGTTCCACCCACGATTGCTCCGATTGATCCACATCCGTTGATTAGGCCAGTCGCCGTTGAAGCATGTTTCCGAGTTCCAAAATCAACTGCGGCGGTGCCGCTGATCAAAGAGTCGGGAGCGAAGGTCAGCAAACCGATCAGAAACAGACTGCCTCCCAGCATCCAGCGGGTGGCGGGAAAACTATCTAAAAAGTAGAGTACCACGCTCAACAGGAAGAGGCAGATCACGGAAATGGGCATGCGCCGGCTTGCAAAAACCTTATCGGAGATGAAACCTGCCGCGAGGACACTAAAAGGTCCGGCGAATTCGAACATCGAACTTAGAAAACCCGATTCCGCCATGCCCGTTCCCAGCTTGTCGTTTATGTATTTGGGCCCCCAAAAGAGAATCGCGTACCGGGCCGGCTTAAGGCAGAAATACACCGTGCAAAGCAGAAGAACTGTTGGGGTGCGGAGGACTTCTTTAATGATTCCCCAGGAGCTTTCGCTTTTAGCGTCGCACTTGAACGATGCCGCGGGGAGTTCTGGAACAGGAGCCGAGTGATGGGCTTCGATCGACGCGAGTCCCAATTCTTCGGGAGTGTCCCTCTGGAAAAGCCAGAATAAAGCGCAAATTCCACCCAAGGCCAGGGCGGGCATAAAGAACGCATAGCGCCAGCCAAATTTCTCGCCCATTTGGCCGGCGAAAATGGATGCTACTATTCCACCTACAGCATAATTCGTACACCAAAGGCCCATCACAGTTCCCCGTTCCTGTCTCGTGAAAAAGTTACTGATGTTTTTCGACAAAGGAGCCCAGCCAGCGGACTGTGCGAGCCCTTGGATAAAAAAAAGTGAGCCAAAGAGGGCAGCGCTCGAAGACAACCCCATTCCGAGAGCCGCCAACACTGAACAGGGCATCGCGATCAAGATTACTTTGCGGGTACCGAAGCGATCTCCCGCAACGCCCCAAACGAATTGACCGATGGCATAAGCGGTCAGGAACGCACCGTCGATCCAAGCCAGTTGCGCAGGGGTAATACCGAGGGTCGTTCCTTCGCCGATCGCAATTTTGGCAACCGAAAACGATTTGCGAGTCAGGTAGAATCCGGCATAGGCAAGCCAGGTTATTGCAAATATCTGCCAGCGCCAGCGCTTATACAGGCGATTGCTTCCCGAGACCTCGCTGGCGACGTTCATTGCCGCATTGGCAAATCGGTGCGGCTGGAACTGTTAAACCCCATAATAAGTTTCGTAAACGTGAGCGGCCTGGCGCCTTGCGTCATCCCAGCTCCAGCTCGATTCGGTAAAACGGTCCGGACTCAGACTCTTTACGTAAGCTGAAGGCCTGGGCTCGAGCATTGATTCCACCAGCAATTTTCCAATTCCGCCGGAGCCGGAGATACCATGCGCATTGCAACCACCAGCCATGACAAACCCTTTCACGCGCGCACTCTCGCCAATGATGAATCTGCCGTCAGGCGTAAAAGTGGGCCATCCCTTGCCAATAAACCCTTTTTCGGAATTTTTAGCGGTTGGGAACAGTCGCGAGAAACTTTCTTCGAAACTGTTGAGGATAGGCCAATCCGTTTGAACCGGCTCTGGATCACCGTTCAATGAATATGTGCGGGGATCGAGGTTCATGGCCGCCGGCTCCCAGCCTCCCAATAATAATCCTCCATCTCGAACACGGCCATACAGTGTCATTTCTGGTATTCGAAAGCAGGGAAGATTTGGGGCGAGGTTCTCCATGGGCACTGTGATGTAATATTCATGTCGAACGGGAACAATGGGGAGTTCAAGGCCCGCCAACTTGGCGACGTGGTACGCGTGCGCCCCTGCGGCGTTGATTACGAATTGGCATTCGACAGATCCTTGATTGGTTCGTATTCCAGCCACCCGTCCATTTTTCCGCACTATATCCTCAACCATGGTCGAAGTCGCGATCCGAACGCCCATCTCGCCACAGGCATGTGCGTATGACTTTGCGACAGACCGTGGAGTCATCCAACCGTCGGATGGGCACCAGATAATCGCTTTGGCTTCGTCAAACTGCATCAACGGCCAGCGTCGTTTCGCTTCTCCAGGATCAATCAGTGAAGCTTCCAGGCCGGCTTCATCGGCGGCCAGTTTGAGGTTTTGAAATTCTGCCGCTCGCTTTTTGGAGAGCGCGATTCGAAGCGAACCGACCTCATTCCAATCCGGTTTAACGGATGACTTTTGTAGTTCTCGAAAAACGGAGACGGAGTGCATCGCGAGTTTGATTCGCTCCGCTGAATCCCGCACCTGTCCGCAGAGGCCGGCCCCCTGCGCCGTAGTTGCCTGACCAACGTCCGGCGCTCTTTCGATAAGAAGAATGTCTCGTTTTCCCGCTTTCGCGAGGGCGTAGGCAACTCCGCAGCCAATCGCGCCTCCGCCGATCACTACGATTTCAGCATTCGAGAGTTTAGTCATGAATTATGAGGAGGTACTGGATTGGAAAATAAAGGTTTATTGAAGTTTCTGCAGATACCAACGAACAAAGCCATCCACGTTATATTCTTTAAATGTCGAGTACGGCCCCGGAGAGTAGGCGCTTGAACTGACTCCTTTTTGCTGGCGCGCGCAAATCAACCAATCCTGTTCAGATGTGAGTTGCCAGAACGGCATGACACTGGACAATTCGTAGTCTCGTCCCTCGATAGCATTCTCAGCCACCAGCCACGACACCCGAACGAGCGTTTTCTCCGGTCCCGCCGGTAGAAGCCGCGTGCTCACACTGTGATCGCAACTCGAGTGGTTCCAAAAATTCGGGAGCGCGCGAATTCTCAACGTGCCAACATCCGCATCGGCATATTCACCCATGAGTGGCGCGACTTGCTTCCCGTCCATCGATTCAGTGACCCATCCCTCCACCAACGGCGTGCGATTTGCAGAAAACCAGATGTTGTTCATCGCGTCTGGAAACACGGTCATTCCAGTCTGTTTATGTGTGGGCTCCAGTCCGTTGGCCGCCCACTTCTCTTCGCTTCGAGCAACCACATCGGTGATTTGCCCGCGGATGCGTGGCGTCGTATCATCCGCGTTGTAATGGTCGAAATTGGCTTTGATGTACTGAGGATGATTCAGGTTGCAGTGATAGCACTCGCGGTTGTTTTCCCAGACCAGTTTCCAGTTTGCATTGACGCTGTAATCAACGGTCTTTGCAATTTTGGCGCGTGCCAATCCCTGTGGCTTAAGCAATGGCGTGAGAGCGTCGCGAGCTGGCTGAAAAGGAATCGGCTTCGCAGCGAGAGATACGAAAATCAGCCCCTCGACTTCTTCCACGTGGGCGGATCGAAGGCCAAAAGCCGATTTGTCCAGTTCCGGTTGCATTCCCCGACAGGCTGCGAGACTACCGTCCAGGCGATAGGTCCATTGATGGTACGGACAAACCAGGCGGCCAACATGTCCGCTGGGCTCCGTGCAGATAATCGAACCGCGATGCCGGCAAACGTTGTGATGGGCTTGAACCGTTCCGTCCTCCGCGCGAATGATAATTAAGCAATCGGCATCGACATCAACCGTAAAGTAATCTCCCGGTTTTGGGATGTCGCACGAGTGTCCCGCGAAGAGCCAGCCAGTCCGCCAGACCCGCGCCAAATCGAGCGCGTAAATCTCCGGGCTTCGATAAAATAGCGACGGCAAAGTCCAACCCGGCCGGCATTGGCTCAGCAGCTCCGAACCTAAGGTCTGGTCGCGATCCCCTGAAGCGATGACTCCGGGCGCCCTGCGTTTTCCCGGTCGTGAAAGTTGAACTTGATGCAACGATTGTTTCACCGTGCGAAGAGCCTAGAAGCCAGG
>JAQGOX010000442.1 GCA_028293365.1 Verrucomicrobiales bacterium
TTGTCTCAACGGAATATCGCCTGAAGCGTTTGCTTAAGCTGCGTGATGACTTTCTCGTGAGCCGCGTTTACCTCAGCATCGGTCAGGGTTCGATCCGCACCTCGATAGGTGAGTGCGTAAGCGACACTTTTTTGTCCTTCCGGAATGTTTTTCCATCGAAAAACGTCGAAAAGTTCAATTGCTTCCAGATTCTGCGGTTTCGCCTGTTTGACTGTAGTCAGGACCGCTTCGTGAGCAGTTGATTCAGGGACTAGCATCGCGATATCGCGCCTAACGCTTGGGAACGATGGCAACGCCTTAAATGCTTTTGCATTCGAACCGCGTGCCAATAGAAAATCGATATTCACTTCGGCCACAAATACCGAATCGCGCAAATCGAGTTTCCGGGAAAGCGCTGGAAGCACCTGTCCAAGTTCGCCGACCGGCTGTTTACCAAGATTAATGCTCGCTGATTCGAGTAGCAATCCAGCAGGCTCTGCACGCCGTGCGAACGATATCCCTCTCAATCCGAGGTTTTCGAACAGTTCTTCGAGAATTCCTTTGAGATCATAAACGTCGAAAGTCGCCTCCCGGTCCAAACCGGCCCAATGCGCATTGTGTCGATTTCCCGTCAGGGCAATCGCCAGGCGCCGTTCCTCAGTGACCCGTCCCTGATTCTCCAAAAACACCCGGCCGATTTCAAAAAGCGAAACGCGTTGATTCTTGTGATGTAGATTATGACGCAATGCATGGAGTAATCCGGGAATCAAGCTGGGGCGCAGCACGTTCATATCGCTGCTCAGAGGATTCTCCAACCAGACGGTTTGGGGAGCGGTGGCGCGGGGCTGCTCCAAATAACCGTCGGAGATTAAGGTTTGACCTTGAGCCTCGAATAACCCGGCGCTCACCAGATTTCTCCGAACCGCCATCAACTGATCATAGACATGGTCGAACGAATGGGTCCCAATCGCGCCACGCGGAGCGGTTGCAGGAATCCTGTTTATACCGAAGAGGCGTGCGATTTCCTCGACCAGATCGATCTCAGATTTCAAATCGACGCGAAATGTTGGAATGCGCACGCGGACAGGCAGATCGCTTTGAGTTCCATCTGCCGGCTCATGCAAAATCTCCAGTCCGAGCTTCTGCAGAAACGCGACCTGTTCAGATCGAGGAATTGCAATTCCAAGCAGACCATCGGTTCTGCCCGGCCTGAGCACAATTTCCCTCTGAGCTGCAGGATGCGGATAAGCGTCCACGTGATGTCCGAGGATCACACCTCCCGCGATTTCGCTCATCAATTGGGCCGCGCGACGACTCGCCCAATCGCAAATCCCGACATCACAGCCCCGCTCAAATCGGTAGGAAGCGTCGGTCCTCAACTCCAACTTTTTCGAAGTAGCGCGAATATTCTGTGGTTTAAAACAGGCGCTTTCGATCAGCACATCCACGGTCGAATCGTGGATTTCACTGTTGCGACCGCCCATGATACCAGCGAGAGCCACCGCTTTTTCTTCGTCGGATATCAACAATACGTCCGGCGTTAAAGGCCTATCGATTCCGTCGAGCGTGGTGAATTTTTCTCCTTCAACCGCATGACGAACAAGGATGGTCGGCACGGTTCCGCTGGCCGCAGTAAGCAGGTGGTAATCAAAAGCGTGCAATGGTTGCCCAATTTCGAAGAGCACGAAATTAGTGATATCGACGATGTTATTGATACTGCGGACGCCGACTTTTTCAAGAGTCAGCTTGAGCCAGTCTGGACTCGGGCCTACTTTCACCCCGCGCACGAGACGAGCATTGTAGCGCGGACATAGTTCCGGGTCTTCGACGCGAACATTCACGACGCCAGTTATCGGCTCCGAAGAAGTGTTCAGGAACTGAATCACTGGCAACTTGAGGGGCTGGCCAGTCAATGCGCATATCTCGCGGGCGATACCAATGACACTATTTAAGTCAGGTCGATTCGGTGTAATCTCTAAATCAAAAACCACGTCACCCGCCGATCGTCCCAAATGTTCCGCAAAATTTTGACCGAGCTTTGCGTCCGAAGGCAGAATCAAAAGACCTTCCGCATCCTCAGCCAGTCCGAGTTCTTTCGCGGAGCAAAGCATCCCCTGTGATTCCACGCCTCGCATTTTGCTTACTTTGATCGTGAACGGAGTCGCGCCGGCCGGTGTCGGCAACGTACAACCGGGCAAAGCCAGCGGAACTTTATCACCGACTTTATAATTCTTCGCACCGCAAACGATTTGACGTTCTCCACGCCCATCCGCAACTTTGCAGACGGAGAGTTTGTCCGCGTTTGGATGTTTATCGCTGGCCAATATTTGAGCCACGACGACGCCCTCAAATTCACCGGACAGTTTCTGAATTCCTTCGACCTCGATGCCCATCATCGTAAGCCGTTCGCTCAACTCCTCGGTCGTCCAGGAGAAGTCGGCGTATTGTTTCAACCAATTTAAAGTGACCTTCATAGCGTGCCCAAATTAAAACTGCCGCAGGAATCGCAAATCGTTCTCGTAAAAGAGCCGAATATCGTTAATGCCATAGCGGATCATCGCGATCCTTTCGATTCCGAATCCGAAAGCCCAACCACTCCAAACCTCCGGATCGTAGCCGACCGTTTTGAAAACCTGGGGATGCACCATTCCGCAACCGGCGATTTCAAGCCACTCCTTGCCCATCTTTTTCACCAAAGGGCTGGAGAAATCGATTTCGTAACTCGGCTCGGTATAGGAAAAATAGTGGGGACGAAAACGAAGTTTCACTTCATCTCCCAGCAACTCCTTGAAAACGAACTCCACCGTTCCCTTTAAATCGCCAACTGTGACATTCTTATCAACGTATAACCCTTCAATCTGCTGGAACGTCGGATTATGCGTCGCATCCGCATTATCCCGGCGGTAAACCCGTCCAGGAACGACAATCCGAATGGGCGGGGGTTGTTTTTCCATAACCCGGATTTGCACCGAAGAGGTGTGTGTGCGCAGCAGAGGCCGCGCATTTGCTTTCACGTAAAATGTATCCTGACGATCCCGCGCTGGATGGTCGGCGGGCGTGTTCAACGCGTCGAAGCAATGATACTCATCTTCGATT
>JAQGOX010000444.1 GCA_028293365.1 Verrucomicrobiales bacterium
GGTTTATCAGGCGCAAAACAGTCCACAGATTAATGCGGCTCTTTATTTCATTCCCGGAGAAGGACACATCGTTTTTTCAGGCGCGGCGCTCACGCTTCTAACTGCGGACGAAATCAAGTCGGTGATCGGACACGAGCTCGCCCATTATCAACTATGGGAGCGCGACTGTGGGGATTTCCAGATCGCGGATCGAATGCTGCAAGCGGTGGCGGCCGATCCACGCGCGTCGGGCAGCCACGAGGAAAGTGCGCGTCGCTTTCAGCTCTATACCGAGATTTTCTCCGATCGAGGGTCACTCTGCGTCACAGGTAACGCGCATCCCGTGATCTCCGGGCTGGTCAAGATTGAGACAGGGCTCGCACAAGTGAGCGCGGTCAGTTATCTGAAGCAGGCGTACGAGATTTTCGCCAAAACCGTCGTAGCAACGGAAGGTATATCGCATCCGGAAACATTCATCCGGGCGCGTGCCCTCGCACTATGGCAGGAGCAAGGTGACAGGGCTGCGGCATCAATTGTCGATATGATCGAGGGTGTCGCCAGGATTAATGAGTTGGATTTAATCGGGCAAGGTCGATGGAGCCGGAATACGCGTCATCTTTTAGAGCACTTCCTGCAGCCAAAATGGTTTCAGACTCCGGCGGTCCTGGGGCACGCGCGGCAATTTTTCGGTGATTTTCGGATGGGTAAACCGAACGAGATTTCGGACCTAAAGGCAATCATTCCCCGCGAGGAAAGCATTCAAGAATACTTTTGTTATCTGCTGTTGGACTTTGTCACGGTGGATCGGGACTTGAATGAAATGCCACTCGCGGCCGCGCTTGAATGTTCACGGCAACTGGAAATCGAAGAGCCTTTCGAGAAGCTTGCGATCAAAGAACTCAAGATGAAGGTTCGCGATTTCAAAAAACTTAAGGAACAAGCGGCGGAAATGCTCGTGGCAGCGGGGGTGGCCGGTGAATGAATTGAGCCAGGTTCCATTTCTGAAATTCCTGGAGGTGGGTAACGTTCGGGGTGGATACGAGACGGAGGATGTTCTGTCAGCGCTGTTACCGCTGATGAAACAGACCATCTCCGCGCATGCGATTGGAAAGGTAGCTCCGCTCCAGGGAATTCACGATCTAACCGTGTCAGATGAGGGGCGCCTGGGATTCGATGCTGCCAAAGCACATCTGCAAAAAAAGAACCGTTCAAAACTGGAGGCGATACAATCGCCGATCAGTCATGCGGTGGAAGTGGTGTCACAATCAAGCCGCACGATGGATATCGACACATCGGCCCTTACAATGTCCAGCCTCGACCTCAATATTTCCGAGGAGAGCATAACACGGCCGGTTTATCTCCCCGGCTACCGATCCTGGGAACATGCCGTGGGGCATCACGACGAACTAACGGATGTCTTCTCGCTTGGAATGTTATTGGGAAGTGTCGCTTGCAGGCTGAATTTTACCGATCCGCATGAACTGGAAACTTTCGTCGTTAACCGATCGAATCTCTTCAGCATCAATCAGCGCCTTAATCCGATAGTCGCCGCAGTCATTGTGGAAATGACGGAACTGGACCGACGGAAGCGAGCGCCGGGCCTGGACCAAATTATTTCACGGCTGGAGAATTATCGCGATCAGCCGCTGAACCGCGATTTCGAAAAAAGTGATGCGTTCCAAAAGTCAAATCTGACGGGCCGGCGCCGTTTGATCCAGTCACACCTGCGCGACCGGCTTTTTGAAATTTCACGACGGAACCGGTTGATTTATTTCAAACCGACTCTGCAAACACTGAACCTCACGGTGGCGTCAGTTCCGGTGTTACTCGATTACAGAAACATCAAGCTGGAACAACTCTTCGTCTGGCATCCTGCACTGGCGTCCCTGATAACAGAGGGAGCGCCGCTTTCGCTGGGAAAGTATTTGCGTTTTGAAGATGCGGAATATATCCCGGGCGTGCTCGATAAGATCATCAGCGAGGCACGACGGGACCGGGCGGAATATGGGTTCGCACAGTTGCGGCTGGTGCTTTGCTTCCTGCGCTGGAACAACCTAAAGGAAGCTCGCGATGAGCGCATTCACTCCCCGCTTTTGTTGCTCCCCGTTGAACTCACAAAGAAAAAGGGGGTGCGCGACAATTATGTGCTCGATCCGACTACGAGCGAAGCCGAAGTAAATCCGGCACTTCGGCATCACCTCAAGGAACTCTATAACCTGGAACTGCCCGAAATCGTCGATTTGAAAGAGACTTCACTTGAGAGCTTTTACGAAGCATTAAAGGCGCAAATCCAGGCGAGCGAACCGGGAGTGACGCTAAACAAAATCGACCGGCCGCAGATCGAGTTAATTCACGAAAAAGCCAGGCAGCGTTTGGATCAATATCGACGAAAGGTCAAGCTCCAGGCGCGCAAGGCTCGAAAATCCGAAAAGCCTGAATACAGCTACGATCGCGAACATTTTCGTCCGCTCGGCTTGCAGATATTTTTAAAGAAAATCCGGCCGACGCCCATGCCGATGCGTGATGTGGCCGGAGCTGCGCCAGGCCCGCGTTTGCCGCGCATTGTGGAACCGGAAACGGCCCACAACGAAGGAAAGATATTAGAAACGGACCAAAATATGTTTTCGCTCCGCGAGGGAGAGAATCAGAATCCGTACTCGTGGGACTTCGACCTCTGCAGCGTGACGCTGGGCAATTTCAACTATCGCAAGATGACGCTGGTGCGCGACTACGCAAATTTGATCGAGACCGATATGGCGAGTCGCTCATTCGATACGGTGTTTTCTCTGACACCGAAACCGCCGGAAGAGGCGGACCCGGCCGAACCCGCTCTTGCAGAGCAAAACCTGGTCATTTCATGCGACGCCACACAGGCGAGCGCTATTTCCCGCGCTCGAAACGGGACCAGCTATATTATTCAGGGCCCTCCCGGGACTGGCAAATCTCAGACGATTACGAATCTTATCGCCGACTATGTGGCGCGCGGCAAAAGGGTGTTGTTCGTCTGCGAAAAGCGGGCTGCGATCGATGTGGTTTTCCATCGACTCAGGCAGCAGGGCCTGGATGAGCTTTGCTGCCTGATTCACGATTCGCAGACAGACAAAAAAGCATTCATCCAGAATCTCAAGCAGACCTATGAGAAATTTTTAGGCCAGTCCGATTTGGACGCGGACTCAGAAAAAGCTCGTGCCGTGAAGTTGCGGGCGATGGAACAGGATCTTGCGCAACTCCGGGAGTTTTCTGGAGTGATGGAACAAGCGCACATTCATGCAGGCCTTCCGGTTCGATCACTTCTGCATCGCCTTGTGGAGCTTCGAGATCGTGCCTTTGAACTGGGTCCCGAAATTGAGGATGGCTTGCCTGACTACCCACTTTGGTTGCAGCACGGCGAACTCATTGGCAGGCTGGAAGGGACCCTGACAGAACTGGGCCAGGAACTTTGCTTTGCGAAACACCCGCTTCGATGGCTAGGCAAAAGTGTTCTGCAAGCCGATCGACCGCTCGAAGAACTGTCGAAGCGCCTCGACGAAGCGGAAGATTTGCTGGATGGAATCGAGAGCGCTTTGGAGTTGTCCGGGTTACCCGACGAGTTATGGGATACGTTTGAGGAGATCCAGATCATTGTAGAATTCGCGAATCGAGTGGCACCGATTGCGAAGAGTAACCTGTTGGGAATCCTGACACACGGACCCGAAGAAAAATCGTTCGATTTGCTCACGCAACAGCTTGACGCAAAAGACGAGAAAGTTCGCCGCGCCACTGATAAGGCCAAAGGATGGAAAGAACCTTTATCTCCTGACGACACCGAGAATGCCCTGGCTCAAGCGAAAGCGTGCGAGAAATCGATCTTCCGCTTTCTCCAACCCGCGTTCTGGCGGCTCAAAAAAACGTTGCAGGCACGTTATGACTTCTCGAGCCACGCCGTTGCACCCCATTGGAGCAAAATTTTGGGAGGCCTCTCCGATCTGTATTCAGCGCGGAACGAATGGGAAACGATTCGAAGCCAGGCGGCGCGCGATTGGAGTGTCATTGACGTGGATCGTTTTCGCGAGCTTGTGAGCGAATTGAAAACGGATTCGAAGGCAGCGCATCCTTCAGTAGTGGCCTTGTTGAAACTTCTCTCCAAATTGGGTGGAAATGCTGCCGACCGATTGAAGCCCGCGCTCCAATCCGAGACGGAAACTCAAGGTTTCTCGCAATCGAATGCAGCTGCAGATGTGATCCAAAATCTTGCCGCCATCCAGGAGCGAATGAAGGAGCTCGACGCAACCCTTCAGTTCACATTAGCCGAACATCAAAAGTTTGACTTCCCGGAATTGTCGGTGGCACTGGCGAAATTGCGGGACCAGTCAGGCACACTCGCGGAGTTGCTCCCGATTCTTTCTGATCTGGCAGAACTGCCGGATGCTCTCACGCATGCACTGCGCCATGCGCCGTTGCCTCTGAACGAATTCGAAGCGGCAATTGGGCACAAGAGCATCAATCGCATTTACCGGGAAGAGCGGACGACCAATCGTTTCGATGGGAGGATGCTCGCGCGCAAAATGGAGCGCCTGGAAAAACATTATTGCGAGTGGCTCGCTCTGAATGCGCGATGTATTCGGCTGGCGGTGCGAAGAAAATTCCTCGAACACGCCAATACTGCATCTCAACCAGCCTCACAATTGCCGGTTGATCAGAAAGCGTTCAAGAAATCATATGGTGCGGGGAGGCGCGACCTGGAACATGAATTTGGCAAAACGATGCGCTACAAATCGATTCGTGACCTCGCTGCCGGAGACACTGGGCAGGTCATTCAGGATTTGAAGCCGATCTGGCTTATGAGCCCGCTAAGCGTTTCAGATACCCTCCCGCTCGACCCGGACCTATTTGACGTGGTCATTTTCGACGAGGCCAGCCAGATTCCGGTGGAAGAAGCCATTCCAGCGATTTATCGCTCCCATCAGGCCATCGTGGTAGGAGATGAAATGCAATTGCCGCCGACAACCTTTTTCGCCGCGAACAGGGGTGCAGATGAAAGCGTTGTAGTGGAAGAAGAGGGCGAGCGGATCGAAATGGACCTCGACTCGGACAGTTTTCTGACGCAATCAGCCCTGAATCTGCCCGCGACACTTCTGGCCTGGCATTACCGGAGCCGCTACGAATCGCTCATTAGCTTTTCCAATGCGGCTTTCTACAGCGGTAAACTCTACACCATACCCGACCAGCATCGAGCATCGGGAGAACAAACGGAGTTGGTAGTTACTGCCTCTGACCAGGGAAACGCAAACGTCGATCCCTTGCTTGCGCGGAGCATCAGTTTTCATTTTATGGAAAACGGTGTCTACGAAGATCGCCGGAATCCGAATGAGGCAGCCTACATCGCCCAGCTCGTTCGCGGCATTTTGCTTCGAGAGACGAAGTCCAGCATCGGTGTCGTCGCTTTCTCCGAGGCGCAACAAGCGGAAATTGAGAGCGCCTTGAGTCAACTCGGAGCGGAAGACACTGTTTTCGCCGCGCGCCTGGAAATTGAATCGGTGCGTGAAGAGAACGACGTGTTCTGCGGACTCTTTGTTAAAAACCTGGAGAATGTCCAGGGTGACGAGCGGGACATCATTATCATGAGTGTCTGTTACGGTCATGATGCCGCAGGCCGAATGTTGATGAACTTTGGCCCCATCAATCAGCGGGGCGGGGAAAAGCGGCTCAACGTCATATTTTCCCGGGCGAAGCATCACATGGCGATCGTCAGCTCGATTCGGCATTCCGACATTACAAATGATTTCAACGACGGCGCAAACAGCTTGAAAAACTTCCTCCAGTACGCGGAAGCAGTTTCGAAAGGAGATGAGACGCAGGCCCGCCGTATCCTGGAAAATCTAAATCCCCTCAATCGCAAAACTCTGGCGCCACTGAACGAAGGAGATGCCGTGGTGAAAAAGCTCGCGGCCGCACTCAATGCACGCGGCTACATTACAGACTTGAACGTCGGCCAATCGAAGTTCCGCTGTGACCTGGCATTACGGAGTAGTTCAGGCGATTCCTACCAGCTCGGCATTTTGGTGGACACAGATAGTCACTATGCGAATCCGAACCTGCTCGACCGTTATTTGATGCAGCCCACAATCCTGCGGGCCTTTGGTTGGAAGTTCCTGTTCGTCCTCACAAAAGATTGGTACCACGACCCTGAGGATGTCATTCGGCGGATCGAAAAAACTCTAGGCAATCAGGAAGAGGCAAATGAAACCCCGGAAAAGGATGACCCTTCGCCCGAACCCAATGCCCCCCTCGAAACGCCCGTCCATACGGCACCCGCTCGGATAGCCAAATCGCACGACCCGGTAAAAACCGATCCGGAACCGAAACCTACCGCAGCACCGCCCCGCCGATTCGAGTTCGTGAGCGGATCTTCGCGAAAATTCTGGGAAATCACGCAATCGAAAAACTCATTCACCGTTCGATTCGGCAGAATGGGAACGAACGGACAATCGCAGACCAAGACGTTCGCGACCGAAATAGAGGCGAAAAACGAAGTGGAAAACATTATCGCGGAGAAGTTGAAAAAAGGGTACTCCGAAGGAGGGCTGGTCTAGTTTTAGCAATGCCTTTACATTTAAATCGCCATTTTGAATGAACCGTCTGGGCGAGTTACTATTGTATCGGCAACGAAAGATTTAGTCGTTCCTGGCCGCGGAGTGCGATAGCGGCGACCTTTTCACCTGGGGCATGTTTTACGAGGAGGCGTCCGATGAGCTCACTCTCGCTGATACGATCGGAAATGCCGTCGACCTGTAACAGGACATCTTCTTTTTGAAAACCGGCCTTCTTCGCGGCGGCGTGCTTGCCGTATTCGCCAGCGTGCTTCACGAAGAGAGCCATTTGGTTTTTTGTTAATCCGCGTTTCGCGCGATCTTCGTCCGAAAGGTCTTCGAGAAACAAGCCGCCCTGCGCCATCGCCCGCATTGACCAGGTGCCGACACGATGTGAAATGTCCGCATCCATGCGCCAATTCGCGGGAAGAGGAAGGCTGATCGTTTGCTCGGTCCCATCGCGTTTTACTCGGGCGGGAAGAGCGCCAGAATCAGGTGCGTTGTGCAACGCCCATGCGAAATCGGCAACCGAAAGGAGAGGTTGCCCGCCAATGGATATAAACTCATCGCCCTTCTGGATACCGGCTTTTGCTGCGAGCGAACCGGCGCTGACGGCCTGGACGCGGGCAATGTCTTCGGGAGCGAGAGTCAACCCAATTGTTTCGGGCGCAGGCATCGGATAAATCCATTTCGTCGGAATGGCCATATTCTGATCTCGATAATACGAGCGAACCGCTTCGCCAACCTGGTGGCAATGAACGCAACTTTGCACGACCTTGTCCTGCCAATCCAAAGTGCGTTTGTATTTTCCAGCAAGCTCAGGCAGTTGCAGAGGGTCCTTCACCGGCATCGGCGCTCCCTGCTTGCCTGCCAGCGCATCTTTGTTTCCCGGGTAGGCTTTGTGAATCTCCAGAGCGCCTTCGAGTGCTTTCTTAAATCCGGCGGTGGTCTTATCCAGCGCATTTTTTTGGTGAGTCCAGGATCCATAACGTCCATAAACGGTTCCGTCGGCGTTGAAAAACAAAGTGGAAAAAGAAAGATCGTAATCAAATTGGAACAACGATAGATCCAGATCGTTTGCATTGATCACGCGGACCCGAACGAACTGATCCAGAAGCGGCCCGAGTTCCGGTTCTGTGAGGACGCTCGCATCGATCCCCATGCACGCCATGCAGGGAACGCAACGCAGAACGACCATGAGTGGCTTGCCGGTTTGCTTCGATTCTGTAAATCCCCGGCGCCAGTCGTTATAAATCCAGCGCGAATTGTTTTCCATCTTCGCCCGGTCGTCCCTCACCGCAGCGACGCGGTCTTTAACGGTTTCGGCAGCTGCGGGAAGAGCAATGAAGGAAAATAAAAAGTACCAGATTGTTTTCATGGTGATCACGGTCAGCGAATAACCGCCTTCGGACAAATGCGCGGCGGTGATTCGAAAGTCTAACTGGAATACAAACCGGGTTCAATCCAAACCATTCTCGCTGGCATTCACCTCCAGACGTAAACTTGAATTCCCCAGAGTAAGCAGTAATCTTTTGCATGTTCACTCGCGGCAGCTTTGGTCTTCTGACGCTTATCCTTTCCTTTTGGGCGTGCCCTGTGCATGCGGAGCGGATCAACCAGGAGGGTCGCATACTTCCCGAAACACCCACACTAACCAATTCGGTGTTGTTCAACACTCCTGAAGCAGATGCGGTGCTTTCGACGATGCAGATCTTTCCACGCGCGCATCCCTGGAATGAGGACATTTCGCAACGCCCCTTACTCGTCAACTCGGATGCGATGATCGCCCAGATCATAGGTGACCTGGCAACGAACCGGCGTACGTTCCGGGTTTTCTTCGAAATGAATTTCGCCCTGGTCCCGGACAACCAGCCGCTCGTGCCGGTCAGCTTCTTCAATTACCCGGATGAATCAGATCCAAGTCCATACCCTGTTCCGGTTAATATGCCAATTGAAACCTGGCCCCTTGAAACCGGCGTGCTAACGCTGCCCCAATGGCAACGCGACGACACTAAGATCGGTGGAGATCGGCACGCAATCATTGTCCAGCCGGGAACGGGATTGATTTGGGAGACCTGGCTAACGAAACTGAGTTCGACAGGTCAGTGGACGGCTTCGAACGGAGCGAAATTCGATTTGAAGTCGAACGCAACTCGTCCCGCGGGCTGGACCTCGGGAGACGCGGCGGGATTGGCAATGTTTCCAGCGCTCATCCGCTTTGACGAATGCGAACGAGGCATGGTCGAACACGCGGTGCGTCTGGTCGTCAAGCGCAGCCGCCGCGAATACATTTATCCCGCGACGCATTTCGCTTCCAACACTTCCGCCAGCCAAACCAATGTCCCTGCGATGGGACAACGATTGCGGTTGAGATCGGGATTTTCCATTCCGGAAAGTTGGAAGAACGAAGAGAAGGCCGTGCTGAAAGCGCTCAAGAAATACGGCGCAATTGTTGCGGATAATGGGAATTTTTTCTCAGTGTCCGCGACACCAGACAATCGTTGGCCCTCCGGCGTGTTCGATCACCTGTCCACGCTTAGCATTACAAATTTCGAGGTAATACAAACCACGGGACCGAATCAGGGGCCTCGCTCTCCGGGCGCCCCAGTGGCAACCGCGGGACTCGACCAAATCGTGCCGCTTGGAATGCCCGTGACATTGCTGGGAAATGTAGCATTCACAGGGCCGCGGCCTGCGATCCGATGGAATTTTTACTCCGGTCCAGGCAATATCACATTTGATGACGCCACGGCAGAGAAAAGCATTGCACATTTTCCGGCTGCGGGAATCTACACTTTGGAACTTAGCGCCGATGACGGAATTCACGGCATCGTTTACGATGCGGTGAAGATTACAATCGACGCAAACCTTCGCGCGGAAATTGCATTATCTGGACAAAGCGTCGATCTGGCCTGGTTCGGAAGCCAACCGTCATTCGTCGTGGAACATTCGACGAATATCGTTAGCGGGACGTGGTTGCCGATGCTGACGACGACGGTCCACACGGCGACATTTCTCGTGACGAACAGTAATGAATTCTTTCGATTAAAGGCGCCGTAACCTCCCGGGAACAATGCCGCAATCGGATGAAGATTATTCATCTTTACCCGTCGAATTTTACTCACTAAATCCAAAACGTTTTGCTTGTAAAATGGTCGAACACTATAGCTCAAAACAGTTGTGAAGTTGAAAAGACCTCTTTCGAGGGGAATTGTATTTTGTCTTGCAGCGACTTCGATCGCATGCCTGCTCGTCGATTTCTATCAAGTCTGCCCGATGCGCCTCTTTGTATTTGCGGTGTTTATTCCAGCCATTGCTGGATTAATTACGATCGCAGCAGTCGACCTCCGAGCCGGAACGGGAACGTTGGCGCGGGAAATCGGCGTTGGCATTGCGGCTGGACTGATCGCGGCAATTGCTTACGACATTTTCCGGCTGCCGTTTGTTTATTCCCGGCAGTGGGGTCTGGAATCGATCGTCCCGCAAATGGACCTTTTCAAAGTATTTCCGCGATTCGGCGCGATGATTCTGAATCAGCCGATTGAACAATCACACTATTCTGCATCAGCCCAGGTTACGGGATGGATTTACCATTTTAGCAACGGCGCGACATTCGGAGTCATGTACATGGCCCTGCTCGCGCCGCAAAAATTGAAAGAATGGTGGTGGGGCGTCGCTATGGCAGTCGCAATTGAGGGAGCGTTGCTTCTAACCCCCTATTCGGCACGCTTTGGAATTACACAGAATTTGCGATTCGTCGAGGTAACGCTTGCGGCACATCTCATTTTTGGAATTTCGATGGGACTGTTTTGCCTTTGGGCCGCGCGGCGGGATTTCTTCGCCCCAAACTCTCTCGCTACGAGCAGGAATTAATCTCCTTGAGGCCTCAAATCGAGTTTCTGACCATTCAATCGAAATCCCGCCCTACAATTACCCGAAGTTTTTTAGGGTCAATAGTAACGGAGGCCGCAAGAGTGCCCACCGGTTCACCTTCCAACTGCAGAGCCGCGCGCGTCGGACAAGTCAGGCGAAGTTCCCTGGCTCGAAAGTAATATTTCGGCCGGGTTCGGAATAACATTCCGGTCATAAGAGCCATTCCGACAAATGGCAGGGTCATCCAATTCAGTTTATCGAAAATGCAGACGTCGAGCAGGCCGTCTGCATAGTCAGCATGGTGTAAAACTGGAAAACTCCCACCATAAAAACGGCCATTCCCAATAATCACCAACTCCCCAGTTGTCCTACCCTCGGGATGTTCCACGGTTACCCGCGCCTGAACGCCAAGCAGCGATTGAAAGCCGGCATAAACGTAGGCTAACTGGCCTATTTTCTTTTTTAGTTGCCAACTCACTGCTTCGACCGCCCGTGCGTCCCAACCCGCGCCGGCCATCTGCACAAAGCGTCGGGATTCTTGTTTTCCATCGGAGAAAAAAGTGGCTTCCGGGAGGTCAATGCGGCGCTCCCGACCGTTCTCTATGATCGCCCAACTGCGCCGCCAATCGGATTTCATTCCAATCTCGCGCGCGAAGACGTTTACCGTGCCGAGCGGAATTGTGGCTAGCCGTGCACGATCGTATCCACCTGGTGCGTCTCCGATTCCGTTTAAGACTTCATTCAGCGTTCCGTCGCCCCCGGCCGCTACAATGGTATCAAAACCTTCGTGAACAGCCTCGGCTGCGAGAGCACGCGCTGC
>JAQGOX010000449.1 GCA_028293365.1 Verrucomicrobiales bacterium
TGCGATCATTCGCTCGAGCAGTTGCTTCTCGACATCTGGTTCCGCGTCGATCGGTATATCCTGTCCGTTGGCCGCTTTGTTTGCCTTCAAAGAGAGAAAAGCCTCTTCCAACTGGCCACTTCGTATCTCGACCCCTTTGCCTTTCACGATGATCTTGTCGCCGAAAAGTGATGCGGTGGTGCCCGGGCTTTTTTCCGGCGCGGCGGTTTCGGCCGCCTGGGTTGGAGCGGCGGCCGCAAGCGAAACCGCGCAAACCAGCGGAATTACGGTGTCACGAGATATTTTGAATAAGTTCACGAATTTAAAGTTTTGCGATCCGGACGTTGCTGATATCGGGATCTTTCTGGATGTCCGCCAGCAATTCCGCCGATGGCACGCTATCGAGATTTAACACAGTCAGCGCTGTTCCGCCAGCCTGCTGCCGACTCAAACTCATACCGGCGATGTTGACGCCATGCCGGCCCATCAGCGTGCCAATATGTCCGACGATGCCAGGACGGTCTTTGTTCGACATCAGGAAAATCACTCCATCAGGGACAATTTCGACCGGGTGACTGTTCACACGCACAATTCTGGGATGATTGTGGGAACCATAAAAGGTTCCGCCCGCCGAAACCTTTTGATCACCGGAATAAACGGCAACATGCAGCCACTCATTGTAATCGATCTCCTCGTTCGATTTGATCTCTTCCACGAGCAATCCCAGCGAATTCGCCAGACTACGGACATTCACCTGATTGACATCCCGGCCACCGGCCAATTCGAGAAACCCTTTGAGTAGCGAACGTGTAATCGGATCGGTCGGTAGCGTGGCGGCCTTTCCACCATACGTGATAACGAGACGATCGTTGCGCTTCGGAGCGAGTTGGGCGGCAAGCTTGCCCAATTTGTTTGCAAGGTTTAGATACGGCTTAACTACCGCGTAAGTTTTTGCATCGAGATTCGGCAGGTTCACTGCGTTGCGAACCGCTCCGTTCAAGAGATAGTCAGTGATTGCTTCGGCGACCTCAATACCGACGTTTTCCTGAGCTTCTTCCGTGCTCGCGCCAAGGTGCGGAGTCATGATGATTTGCGGTAATTGACGCAATGGCGAATCCCCGGGCAACGGTTCGGTCTCGTAAACGTCAAGGGCTGCGCCGGCACACTGCCCTCCTTTGATTGCGGTAATGAGGTCGTTCTCATCAATGATCCCACCACGAGCGCAATTTAAAACACGCACCCCTTTTTTCATTTTGGCGAAGGCTGCGGTATTGATCATATGGTTGGTTTCATCACTCATGGGCATATGCACCGTGATGAAATCGCAACGGGGATAAAGCTCATCGAGTTCGAGCAATTCGACCTGAAGAGCCTTGGCGCGCGAGAGCGCCAGATATGGATCGTAGGCCAGGACGCGCATTCCAAACGCAATCGCGCGACGAGCCACTTCAGTGCCGATGCGGCCCATGCCGAGAATGCCGAGCGTCTTATTGTAAAGCTCGGTGCCCTGAAAGCTCTTACGATTCCATTCTCCGGCTTTCATCGACATGTGTGCCTGCGGAATTTTACGGGCGAGCGCCATCAACATCGAAAAGGTCAGTTCCGCGGTGGAAATCGTGTTTCCACTCGGGGTGTTCATGACCACTATTCCGCGCTGAGTGGCGGCTTCGACATCGACGTTATCGACACCAACGCCCGCGCGTCCGACGACTTTCAGTTTTGGGGCGGCTTCGATGAGCTTCCGGGTGATTTTGGTTTCAGAACGCACCACCATTGCCTCTACTTCGGCAACCAGGGGAATAAGATCGGCCTCGGAAAGCCGCTTTTCCAACACAGTCACTTTGAATTCAGGCACCTGCTGGAAAAGTGCAATTCCTTTAGGCGAAATGGGGTCACAAATCATCACGTTCATAAAATAGGCCCGGCAGTCTAGGTAAAGGGTCCGGTCTGGTCAAATATTCATCCGCGGGGGGATGCGATTTAAAGTGTGGGAGGGCGGTGAGCGCGTTCTGCGAACCGCAGCAACGCGGTAAGTCCCAACGCTCTCTCCCCTACACAAATTCTCCACACCGGAGAATCTATAGAGCTCAACCCTAAAGCGTAAAATCCAGCGATGCATTCGCCAACGCAGCTCACCCATCCGATGTTGCCACCTCGATTTACGGAGCTTGCTGCGCCTCGCAAAGGCGCGGTCCGGAGCGCGTTTTTCGCGGAGACAAATCGCAGCGGATGCTTGCGGTAGAGCAAGTGGAAGTAAGCCGACCGACCTCTGGCTTGCGTACGTGCGGGTAGCGTTCGGCGCGCATACCCGCGCTCAGTGATGTTCCAGGCACCTAATAATAGTAGGTCGTGTCGGGACTGGGACCGCCTTTGGCTCGCGCCTTGATCATGGCCTTCGGTCGAATGATCACGCTGCCATCAGCTTGCCCCACCGGCTGGTCGGGCGTGATGGAAAACGCCCAAAGTGGTTTGCTCGTGCTTCCAGCGCCAAATTTTCCGAGGTGACCAACGTCCCATAACATTGTGCCGGGGGTATCGCTGACGCGGTGGGTAATGAAGGCTCGCTTGCTCTCGCATTCTGATGCTCTCGTCGGCCAGGCCGGCTCGTTCTCATCCGGATTCGCGCTTTTTTTACCGTCAGGCGCTACGTAGACCATTCCGGGAAAATTGGCGAACCACATATATGGCGTATAAACG
>JAQGOX010000459.1 GCA_028293365.1 Verrucomicrobiales bacterium
CATCCAGAGATTGCCGGTGGCATGGCCGAGGATGGCGCCGCTGGCCACACAGAACAAAGCCACCATTTTCAGGACCGGAAAACCCGCTCCCGGGTTTTGAGATTCGGGCTGGGGAAAAGCGGCCTGGTTTTCTGGAGTGTCCGCCAGCCGGGCGGAGGTGCCGTCCAGGGCTTTGAGTCTGCGGCCTTGCAAATGGTTTGTCCCTGGCGCCCAACAGAAGGCCGCCTGAGCGATGTGGATATAAATTCGCTGCAGCAGACCCGGGAGGATGAGCTTGCGAGACTGGCAGTAGGCCGAGCTGTTTTCATCAATGGACCGGCCATGCAGCGCGAAAAGCATGGCCACCTGTTTCAGCACTTCCCGGCAGGAGGTGTTGCCTTGAAGGATTTGCCACAACCAGCACCAAAAGGTGCGGTCCAAAGGCAGGAGCCGCTCGCGGCTGTGATCTTTGGAAGCCTGATTGTCCAGGCACCCCGTCGGCAGGATCGGTCCCAGGCGTGTTTCAATCTGGGAGAGGGTCCCCTGGCGGAGCGGTTTCAAGGTTTCTTTGACGGAACGGGAGCCCATGGAAGCAAGCACTGGCATCCATTGAGGGAAGTCACATGTCATATAACAGTATATATACCGCCCTATGTTGACCGCTGCGATACAATTCTTTTGCAATGACAGCCAAAAACCGGCACCAGAAATATCAGACCCTTCTGCAGCAGTTATCCGGTGTCGGCTGGATCAGCGAAGGCCATGCCCAGAACAGAGGCAGAGGGGCCGGCGGACCTTGCTTTCAGTGGACACGAAAGGTCAAAGGCAAGACCGTCAGCGTGGCTCTCTCAGAAGAGCAATTTGACGCGCTGACAAAAGCCATCGGAAACTGGCAGAAAGCCAGGAAGATTCTCAAACGAATGCAGCAACTTTCCCGCGAGGAGATTTTCACCACTTTACCGGGAACCAAACGACGAAAACCCTTGGGTAAGAAAGTTTTAGGTCTTATCTAAGCGCCATTCCCCTTTCAGGGTTTGGTCATCAATCCGGGCGAATCGATTATGTTCGTGCAGGATAACGTGAATACGAACGAGACCATGGTTCGGGACTGGTGGGGTACAAATCTCGCGGCTAACGTGAAGATTGTTTTTTACACAGGCAATGGCTTTTCTTCTGGTGGCGATGGAATCCGCCTCTGGAACGCCACGGCAACTGACGCAGCCGATGTCGTCGACAGTATTGATTTTGGCGAGGCAACCCGCGGTTCCGCATTTACATATGATCCGCTGACAGGTGCGTTTGGGGTGCTCAGCACAAACGGCGTTAATGGCGCTTTCAATGCGGTAGCTGCGGACGATGTAGGTTCACCGGGAAAAACTACCGGCCCAACTCCACTCACGATCGTGCAGCAACCGAAGAACGTGGTAGTGAATCCAGGGGATACTGCGACGTTCGAGCTTGTGACAGAGGGCCGTCCGCGCGGATCGATCCAATGGTACTTCAAGGGCGACCCAATCAGTGGCGGTACCCGAACATTGTTAAGTGTAACGAACGTTCAGGCAGACACTTCGGGCGACTACTATGCGGTCGTGAACAATGGAGTTAAAAGTGTGTCCAGTGCGCACGCGCAACTTGTGTTGCAATCACAAGCTACAGCGCCGCAAATTACCGCGGCTCCAGGAAATCTCACTCTCACCGTCGGCCAGAGTTACACTTTCACAGCGCAGGCAACTGGGGTGCCTCAGCCTGAATTACAATGGTATTTCAACGGGCAACCTGTAGCGGACGCCACGGCCGGACAGTTTACGCTTTCAGGGGCGCAGCCCGAACAGAGCGGAACTTATGCGATTGTCGCGCGGAACGCGATTGGTTCGGCCACGAACAGCTTCAGCGTTCAGGTCATTCCTGCTCCTGCATTGGTGATCACCGAGGTGATGTCCGCGCAGTCCACGAACGTCGCTGGACATGGAGATTGGTGGGAAATAACGAATTTTGGGACAAATTCTATTCCGCTGAAAGGCTATCGGTTCGATGATAGCAGTGCGACTTTGAAATCCGCCGTGACGATTACCAATGATGCAATGATCGCACCTGGGGAATCGGTTGTGTTCGTAGAAGGGATGACTGGTGACGAGTTTCGTGCCTGGTGGGGATCGGAAAATGTTACGCCAAATGTTCAGGTTATCACATATCGTGGAAGTGGACTTGGCTTGAGTTCCATCGGTGACGCCATCAATTTGTGGAACGCTGCGGCTTCCGATGATACAGATACTGTGGCCACTGCCGTCTTCTCGACAGCAACGCTGGGACAGAGCTTCGGATTCAACGCCGATTCGAATGAATTTGGCGCGCTCAGTGAAGCCGGAACATTCGGAGCGATAATCGCGCCGAATGGTGGGGACATAGGTTCACCTGGATACATTCGCAACCACGCCACCCTTCCGCGCATCACGAAGATTGAAACAGTATCGGGCAAAGCACGGATTACGTGGACCGCGGAGAATGGAAAGAGTTATATACTGCAGAACCGGAACAGTTTTGATGCTGGAGCCTGGACTGACGGGGCGACCGTTACTGCAAGCGGCGCAATCGCAACCGCAGAAGAAAATATGGATCCGGCCGGAACGCATTTCTATCGCGTTAGCGTTCAATGATTAGACGCGCACAAATGACGCGTGGATTCACGCTGATCGAACTGCTGGTAGTGATCGCGATCATTGCGATCCTGGCGGCGATGCTGCTTCCCGCGTTGAGCCGGGCGAAAGGCACGGCCCAACGGACCGCTTGCCTGAACAAACAGAAACAATGGGGGCTGGCGATCTCGATGTTTACAGAAGAGAACGATGATCGCCTGCCGCGCGAAAGCTTTGCTGGAAGCAGCAGCCTGAATAATTGGGCGCAAGTCCGTGATCCGAATAATAGCGATGTTTGGTACAACGCAGTTCCGAAATCAATCGGGATTAAAGGTGCTGCGGCTTACGGAACGAACACTGCGGCATTTTACGCGAAAGATAGCCTCTTCCATTGCCCGTCCACAAAGTTTCCGAAGGGATTTCTGACAGGGAACAATGCCCTCTTTTCGATCGCGATGAATTCGAAGTTGAGCACCAGCATATTACAGGCGACAAAAATCAGCATGATTAAGCATCCTTCGGCAACGGTGATCTTTCTCGAAAACCTTTTGAGTGACGAGAGCAAGGTTGATGTTGCTCAAGCCGATACAGATCTTGGACAGCCCAGCAGTTTCGCAAGCCGCTTCTCGGCGAGACACGGTGGAACGGGCAACCTTGTCTTTATTGATGGCCATGCTGAATCCTTCAAGGGGATTCGCGTTGTGGAAACTCACGCCGGTCCAAATCGAGGAAAAGCGATCCTGCCTCAAACGCAGATTGTGTGGACTGCCGACCCTGATTGGAACCCTAATTAACCGGCGGTGCTCAATACCAGGGTCGAAGGCGCACCTCTATGCCGAGGTCTGTTCCGACCTGCCGCTTCAAAGCATTGAGGTCGGTATAGGATCCATCCCCGTTTCGGTAATGGTAGGGATAGACTACCCCCGGGCGAAACTGCCGCACCGTGCTTACTGCTTTAGCGCCGGACATGGTGAACGGGACGTTCACGGAAAGAAATGCCAGATCGATATTTGTGAGAGCCCTCGTTTCGGGAATATCTTCGGTGTCGCCACTGATGTAAATGCGCCGTCCTCCCAGGGTCAGAATGTATCCGTTCCCAACACCTTTTGGGTGATTCGAATTCGTCAGATTATAGGCGGGAACTGCCTCGATCGTTATATCGCCAAACGCAGCCGTCGCCCCATTCGTCAGAATTTTAGCAACGGTTTTTTGTGCCGCGGTCAGTCCGCTGAAAACCGCTTGCGGCCCCATGATGACCACATGGGTATTAGTCACACTGTTGATGGTTGAAGTCTCAAAATGGTCGCCGTGACTGTGCGTGATCAAAATCAGATCGGCCCGAGCAAGATTCTTATAGGGAGTGGCACCTCCTGTTGGATCACAATAAATGGTTAACCCATTCCAGCTCAGAACCAGGCTCGCGTGGTTGATTGGGTGGAGCGTGATCGGTCCCAGCGGAGTCGATAAATGATCGCCAGTCAGTATGTTTGTTCCTTCCAAAGTGGCCGCCCGGTAGGTGCGTGAGCTCAAGTAAGGGGCAAACGAATCAGTATATTGATTGGTCCCAGTGCTGCGCAAAGTGGCCAGCGCCTGCCAGTCGAAGAGATTGCTCGAAACGTCTATGCGGTAATTGATCGTATTCGAGCCCTGGAGTTGAACCACTGCTTCTTTGTTCGTGAGAAGTTTGAGGCTGCCAAAGCGCGGCAATTCCTGCGCGAATGCGAAAATTGCACCCACCGAAAACGATAAAGCGAATAAAAACGACTTCGCCCGCATCGGACTCAAACTTTTAACAATCCCCGTGCTTCCATCACTCCCGCCGCCGGCCGGCCATACTCGCTAGCCGTCACTCGGGCCAGCGCTTTTAAATGGCGCCAGCGGAAAACCGGACGCGTCGCGGCAAATTCCTCGGACATGGTGCGATAAAACTTCTCGGCATGAAGCGCCCCATCCTCGCTAATCGCATAACGCAGCATCAGATCAAACAGTGGCCGTTCCGAAAATCCGAGTTCTGCATACCGATGAACGATTCCGGTGGCGCGCGCCTGCAGATTTCCGCGTATGGCTTCGTCAGCTTCGCGCAGGAGCGCCTCCTGCGTGGTTGCTTTCACCTCTTTGATATATCGAGCCAGCGGCAATGGTTCCCAATGCAGGAAGTCACCACCGCGATTGGTGCGGTCCAGCGCGACCTGATAAGCTCCCAGAATCAAACTGGCAAAGCAGTTTCGCGAATTGCTGACGCGCGACATATTTCGCCAGGCATTCGCTGAGTCGCAGGCATGCACGCCGATCGAATCACCATGGACGCTCCCGATTGGCTTTCCCGCAACTTCAGAGTCTGGCGTCCTGCCATAATCACGCAGTATTAGCTGGTTTGCCGCGAGAGTCAGAGCTTCGCCGATCGCTGCGGGAGCCATGCCCTCGGCTAAAGCCGCGGCGACTGCCTGGGCCGCCTGCTCTGGACTCGATTTAAAAATAGTCTGGCTCATTTGGTCCACCCAGGCGTCTTCGGCCTGTTTTGTCCCGGCTTCTGACTTTTCCAACAGTTTATGTTCTTCGAGCAGCTTAGGGAGCAACGTCTTCGGCTCGCCCGATGGTGGGTATTGGGGTGACCATGACTCTGCTTTCACACAATATCGAACCGATTGCCGCAACAAGGTATGTGCCTGCTCCATGCCCACCAGACCGAGCAAATCCCAGGCGCGATAAGGTAAAACAACCCGGTGGACCTCAGTGTTATCCTGGACCGCATACAGGAGGTCATTGAAAGCTTCTTCCGGTGACCGCTTCGCCAGAGCGGCGAAAGTCTGTTCGGCGCCATTTACATCTTTGCGGCGGATCTGCTCACGCAGGAATTCGCCTGCCTGAGAGCTATCCGACAGCGTGCCCGGCTTGACCTCGTGCAGGATTTCTCCGGTCCGTCCTCCATGCTCCTGAATTCGATTGGTATTCCGATAGAGCACTTTGAAAACGGGCAGCGGCGCCAGTTCTTTGGGTAACTCCTCAGACATGTGCAGGGCGGGAGCAAGCGCCATCATCGTATGAAAGCCAACGTAATCCTCTCCGCCAAACGTACGCGCATTTGCCAGCGCGGCCGCTGCAACAAGTCTTCGCAATTCCACCCCAGAGCGAAGTTGCTCGACCAGTACTGGCAATAACTGCTGGGGGTTGCTTTCCTGCATGAGACAAACGAGCGGTTCAAGGGAACCGAACGAAAGTTTTTCACTAACCTCATCGCCGAGTGCGGAAGCCACCCCGATTTCTCTGGCTGCTTGATAACCAAGAGTGGCCACCATCATGCCTTTTCCCACTTCTGCTAAAAACCCGCGCCGGCTAGTTGGAGTATTCATAAGAAAAAATCATACGCTGCTTTTGGGGTGATCATTCAGTGATACTCCTGCCATCGGCCACGTCAAGTAGTTTGATGGACAGTTGGGAGGTTACTGACGTCAATTAATTGGAAGTGGACAGCCGAACGGAATTGCGGGAATTCGTCAAGTCGAACGGACCACGCCTCTTTGAGACGCTGCAGCAACTAAATCTTAAGACGCGCGAAACTTTCCCAAACCAGTCACGCACCCTAGGAATCGCCCTTACTTCGATCCACTATCGGCATCCAGGCGAACCTCCCAAATGTTTGGGGCAAGTTTGACAGTCTGCTCTTTACCGCCTGGCCAGCGAATCCAAATCGATTCCGGCACTGAATTGAAACCCAGCACCTGAGTCGCTGCATCCTGCGACCAATAACCCGAGCCAGCATGGACAGCCCGGCACGGACCAATTCGTCCTCCTCCATAGATCAACCGCATTTGGGCGCCGACACCATCCGGATTGCCCGCCGAACCCTGCAGTGAAACACGCAGACCCCGCTTTGCTCGCTGGTTCACATACAATTTAGTTGCTCCACTGTTTTGAGAGACGACGAGGTCGGTGCGGCCGTCGTGATTAAAATCTGCCACTGCGGCTCCTCGCTGTTCTCCGTAAATCCTGATGCCGGCCTCCTGCCCCGCAACGGCAGTCAAGTTACCGGTGCCATCGTTGCGCAGCATAAGACCTCGTCCGGAATCCAACCTTGAAACTTCCGGCTGCGTGTCAAAAAAGTTCTGGCTCAGGAAGATATCGTCGAAACCATCGCCATCGAAATCTGCCACACTAATGCCAAATACGGGCGCGAGTTGACCTTCCATCGGTAACTCCAGCGGTTTAAATTTTCCTGGGCGGTTCAAAAAGATCATCGATGCAAATGTAGTCGCTTGCAGTTCGTGAGCATGTTCCTTGAACGGAGCGAGCACTTCGCCGATCGTTGCCATTCCAAATGACCTGAAGGTCGGAAACCGGTCGCGGAGAGAAGGAATCGCCGCTCCCATAATATCCAAAGGCCGCAGCGGTACGATCTCACCACTGGACGAATCATATTCCGTTTCAACAATATCATTCGATTCCTGGCCCGCGAAATCGCCATAATATAATCGAGCAGGCTTGGCAAACGAAGCGTGGCAGGAGCTATTCAAACCCCAGTTTCCCGCGACGATGTCGAGTTTGCCGTCACCATCGAAGTCCCCGGTTGTTACGCTGTTCCAGAAGCCGGTGAATTGATCGAGTCCCAGTTCCGCCGTAATCTCGTGAAGCTGTCCTGATTGATTTTTGAATACGCGGATTGGTCCCCAGTGGCAGGCAAGAATCAGTTCGGGGAATCCGTCGCCGTCCAAATCGCTCCAAACGGCCCCACTCACCAAACCGGCTTTCTCAAGCGCACGACTATTCGTAACATCGAGCTGAAACTTCTCCCCATCCGATCGATAGATGAGTGAACTCGCAGGTTCAGGCCATCGTCCCGGAATCACGCGTCCACCTGCGAACAGATCGAGATTTCCATCCCCATCGATATCAGCCAGTGCCATTGGTCCTATGCTCGAGGTCTGTGACGGCAGAAGATCGGTGACCGTGTTTTTGCCCAACGTGTAGTTCAGCACGGCTCCCCCGGAAGCAAGGCCATCTTCATAATTTGCGGATCCCACCAGCAGCGCTACTCCGCCGTTTTTCTTTCTCCAACCCAAAACTCCGGTTTGATCCCGTTGCACCGGTTGATCGATCTCCGGGTCGATCAAGCGATTCAATTTGCCCTTGCCGTCGTTTTGAAAGATCGCCAGCGAACCTCCCTTGCCGCTGCCAACAATCAAGTCTTCCCACCCGTCACCGTTCACATCAAACCAGCTCAGGCCTGGCCCCAATTGGCTCCATTTACTGGCAAGGAGTGGCTGGCGTTGGAAGTCATCAAAGGGCTCGTCCTTATGCGTATGATTGAGTAAGCCCGAGGCATCGCCGAACCACTGTTTCTCAGGTGCTGTCTCGCCCGCCGCAGTGCTCACGAATGGTCCAGCTACTGCGCCGGTTTCATCAATTTCGTATAAGTGATTGGCGCTGGCGTGTTCGACCAAACTACGAGATCCCGACCGCCAGGTAACTTCGATCATCAAATCGTTCGTAATTGTTCCTGCCGCGAAAACCCGCAACGTGTCATCGCACGACAAGTACCGCCCTCCACTCATGATTTCCTGGCTTTGCCGGACCGGTCCTCCGCTTACTTTGATTTTTGCACCGATGCCGTGAGTGTTGGCTGTTTTTCCGCTCAGCCGAACAGCAATGCGAGCCGCACTGGAATCGTTCCGATAGATGCCGGCAACCGAATCCAGATTATTAACCACGACATCAAGGTCGCCATCATTGTCGAGGTCGGCCAGCGCCATTCCGTGCGAAATCCCAATTGTATCAAAACCCCACCTGGCACCGACTTCTTCGAAAGTAAGATCTCCCCGATTCCGGAATAGCAGATTCGCAGTTTCAAGCCTCGGGAATTTCTGCAAATCCTTTAAGTGCTGCTCTGCAGATTTTCCCGCCTGCGCTGTCTCTTTGAGGGTGTCAGCATCCAGCACATCACGATCGTTGCCGTTGGTGATGAGTAAATCTTCATAACCATCCAGATCGACATCCATAAAGATGGCGCTCCAGGTCCATTCACTGGCCTCGAGCCCTGCAAACTGTGCAACTTCAGCGTAGGTTCCGTCGCCCCGATTGAGAAAGAGCGTATTTCGAATCACTTCAGGACGAAATTCAGGATCAGTTATTGGAAGGTTCACGTCACGCATTAGCGCCGTGTTTGCGCGTTGACGGTGACGCGCTGCGTGATCCCGGCTCAACATGTCCGCCACGAAAATGTCGTCATAACCATCCCGATTGATATCGGCAAAATCGACCGTCATCGAGGACATGCTGATCTTGCGAATAGCCGTCCGGGGAATGGCACGGAAGCGCCGTCCTGCTTCGTTAATCCAAATTCGATCCGGCGAATAGAAGAAGTCATTCGAAACATAGATGTCTGGAGAGCCATCACCGTTCAAATCGCGAAACGCCGCTGAGAGGCCCCAGTCGCGTGGTGGTTCGGTCAGGGAATTTCCATCTTCATCCGCGAAAGCACCACCCATCCACGAAATGGGGCCAAAATGTCCGTGTCCCTTGTTGACGTAAAGAATGTCGGGCTCACCTACTTCTCGGAGCCTCACAGAGCCGTTTTTTGTCACCACGGCCGCGAAACGATCCGGCGGGGTAACAACCATCCTGCCATTTATATTTTTGGTTTTCGGCGGAATGATACCCGGCGGCGCGTCCTTGAAAGTATTCGCTCGGTAATTCGCCACGTACAATTCCAAATCCCCATCGCCGTCAATATCCCCCATCGCCATCGACATCGCGCCGAATTGCCGGGCGAGCCCCGATTCCTGAACTTCCGTAAAATGTGCATTTCCATCATTCAGAAAGAGCCGCGTGCCAGCTCCAGTCGAATTAACCAGAAGGTCCAGCTTTCCGTCGCCGTCAACATCTGCGAGCAGCGCGCCGGTTGAAGACTGCCCAATGCAACCAACCCCGGCTGTCTCAGTAATATCCTCAAATCGCCAATTCCCCAGATTCCTATAAAGCACATTCGGTCCGCCAATTCGGCAAAAGTATATATCGCACCAGCCATCCCCATCGACGTCACCGAGAGCCACTCCCGAGCCGTTTTCCAGTATCCGGTTCCGCGCCGCTGCCGCGTCAGAAAGAACGTTGGTGAATGTGATGCCAGTGCTTTGCGGCGGTAGCAGTGAAAAGCCTGTTTTACCATTCATTGGCACCGGGAGCACTGCTGAACGGTATCCTTTCCCCGGTTGCCATTCCAACGGTCGAGCGTTAATAAATGAAGGAACTGCAAAAACGACCCACGCTACTCTTCCAAACCATCGCATAAATGACCACAGCCTACTCACTCTAAACCTGCTTTCAAAATATCCACCGGCTCGCCCCGCATCCGCCAAAGGCGCACCATCCCCATCCATGTAGCAGCGGAGGTAACGACGCTCATTTGTTTCCTTGTACCGTTTGGTATTAAGGGGCGCGATCGCATAGAGTAAATCAAGCTGTTGGCATCGCACCACTACAGCAGTTCGATT
>JAQGOX010000466.1 GCA_028293365.1 Verrucomicrobiales bacterium
CACTCCTCTACGTTCTAGGTTACAACGCCCCGGAAGACGCCATTCTACCCGAAAACTATGATTGGAAGGACGGCTCGAAACTGGACGATGCGCTGAAGAAATTAACCGCCGCGTTGCGCCCCTGGACAATCGATTTCCATGTTGCTCAAAACGACGCCACCGTGAAGGGGTCTGGTTCGCATGATAAGACCGGACGTCATTGCCTGGCGACCGATCCGAATGGAAAGCTAAAGATCGCCCATCACGCTGGATATTGGCTCCGCGATGAAAAGGGAAATCTAACCAAAGCGATCCGGCACATTTGTTGGGACGGTTGCATGTTCCCGAATGAAGTCATGATGAAACAGCAAACCTGGAACGACATTCTCAGCGCGATGATTTCCGTACGCGATGCTCAGGGTTGGCGCGAATAAAGGAATAGATATTTTCGAAATAACATGAAAAAACCACTAAGAATCGGTCTGGTTGGGTATGGCTTTATGGGGCGGACTCATTCCAACGCCTACCGGAAGGTCAATAATTTCTTCGATCTCGAATACCAGCCGGTACTCCAGGCTGTTTGCGCCCGCGACGCGGCAAAGGCGCAGGCATTCGCCGATCAATGGGGCTATGCCTCGATTGAAACCGACTGGCGAAAACTTGTAGAACGTAAAGACATCGATCTTATCGATATCTGCAGCCCAAATAACACCCACGCGGAAATCGCGATTGCGGCTGCTCGGGCGGGTAAGATGATTCTCTGCGAAAAGCCGCTTTCAATGAACGGTCCTGAAGGTGAAACGATGGTCGCGGAGGTCGAAAAGGCGAAAGTACCAAACATGGTTTGGTATAATTACCGTCGCGTTCCAGCCGTCACCCTCGCGAAGCAATTAATCGATCAGGGCCGCCTCGGCCGCATTTTCCATTATCGCGCAAAGTTTCTGCAGGATTGGACCATTTCCAAGGATCTCCCACAAGGAGGAACGGGTCTTTGGCGCCTGGATGTCAACGTCGCCGGAAGCGGCGTGACCGGCGACTTGTTGGCGCATTGCATCGACACGGCCCTGTGGTTGAACGGCAACATCAAGGATGTCAGTGCCATGACCGAAACATTTGTGAAGGAACGCAAGCACACACTCTCGGGCAAGGTTGAAAAAGTGGGTATCGACGATGCTTGCGCTTTCCTTGCGCACTTCGACAATGGGTCGCTTGCCACCTTCGAATCGACCCGTTATGCACGAGGCCACAAGGCGCTTTATACCTTCGAAATAAACGGAGAAAACGCTTCAATCGCCTGGGATCTGCACGATTTGCATCGCCTTCAATTCTTCGATCATAAAGATGAAGGACTAACGCGCGGGTGGAAATCGCTGCACATAACTGATTCCGACCATCCCTATATGAAACATTGGTGGGTGCCCGGACTCCAGATCGGATATGAGCATACGTTCGTGCATCAGGTCGCCGACTTTATCGAATCGATTACGAAAGGCGAAAAAGCTCATCCCGATTTTCGTGATTCGCTCGAAACACAAAACGTTTGCGATGCGGTCTTGAAATCGGCACAAAATGGCCGGTGGGAAAATGTGAAACACGCCTGAATCTTACCGAGCCAATAAACGTCCAGCATATAGCAATTAAGCGAAGATATGAAAAGAATCCTTCTAACCTGTGCGACGGCCGCGGCAACCCTCGTGGCGCTTTCGGCTGCGGATGTGGACTTGAAAAAGATCCCGCCTGCATCCACGAAGACCGATGTGACCTACGCAAAAGACATTCAGCCCATCTTCAAAAAGAGCTGTTACAAGTGCCACGGAGAAGAAAAGCAAAAAGGCAAATTGCGCCTCGATAGTCTTGCGGCCGTGATGAAAGGCGGGGAAGACGGCGAGGTGATTACCGCCGGAAAAAGCGAAAAAAGCCCGCTCATACACGCTGTTTCGGGAGCGGTCGAAGATGGTCTGATGCCTCCTGATGGGAAAGGCGATCCGCTAACCAAAGAGCAGATCGGTCTGATCCGCGCCTGGATCGATCAGGGAGCGAAGTAACTTTAAATTCCATTTAATCCGCAAAACGCGCCTCCGGGCGCGTTTTTAATTTAGGATACAAGCCAATAGGCACCCACCAGGATTGCCGCAGTCGAACACGACAGCATTAGTCGTCGATAGGCAACCTCGCCACTGAGTGCGAACCGTTTTGCAGTTGCCCCCATCACAGAGGCAAAACAAGTCATTGCCAGAACTGTGCCGATTCCGTAAGCGCCCAAATACAATGTTGCATCGATAGTCGTTGGGAAAGCTAATGCCGGCAGAACACCAATGAAATGGGAACTTCCCGCAAACCCGTGGAGAATCCCAAAAGCAAATGCTGTATGAGTATGTGAATGCGCGCTGGTTTCAGCGTGAGCCTGTTGCGGACTGTGAACATGCAAGTGCATGTGGGTATTCCCGCCATGCGAATGTTCATGCACATGCACCCGATTTTTTAACGCCGCCCGAATACCCCATAACCCGATCGCTCCCAGCGCCATCCCGACAATGCGCTCGGACCACGAGGAAAATGCTTCAACGGGAAGCGCGCGCCGGAGCAGCAATGCCAGCAAACCGACGAAAATCACTCCGCCGGCATGTCCTAAACCCCATTTAAATCCCATGCTTCGCGCATGCTTCGGATGTCTAACCGACAATGGCGCAACCGCAGCCAAGTGGTCTGGACCAGATACAACATGTATGCTGCCGGCAACCAACCCTGATAAAAGCGATAACACAATTTTTGGAAATACAAACTGACCGAACCCTGCTCATGGAGCGAGAAAAATGTAAATAGGGTTACCGCCGAAAAATCCAACTAACAATCGCCAAGACAACACTTATCAAAATACAGGTGACAATGGGAAAGTGAAATGAAGCGTTTTTCGACGTAATGTTAATATCGCCAGGCAATCTTCCGAGCCAGGTTTTACCAACTCCGCTCCAAAGCACCAGCCCGACACAAGCAAGCGTCAATCCTGTGACCACGAGAAATTTGCCAATTTCAGTCACACTTTTGTTTCTGAAAGGAGTGATTCCGCATGTTTACGCACGGCGGAGCCTTGTCCGCCGAGCATTCTCGCCAGTTCTGAAATCCGACCAGCGGCGTTAAGTTCTGAAATGGCTGAAATTGTTCGGCCGTCTTTAACCACTTTGCTAACTACCAAATGAGCGGTGGCCGCCGCGGCAACTGGAGCAAGATGTGTGATGCAAAGGTCCTGGCGTTTTTGCCCGATTTGCGCCATCTTTTGGCCAACAACGTGGGCGGTTTCGCCTCCAACGTTTGCATCAACCTCGTCG
>JAQGOX010000470.1 GCA_028293365.1 Verrucomicrobiales bacterium
GGTTTAGCAATCATTCCCTCGCTTTTGCCAAGCGAACTACTGGAACGCAGACCGGATATAGCGGCTGCGGAACGACGGGTGGCGGCCGCGAACGCAGATGTCGGGGTGGCAAAAACCGCCTTTTACCCACGCGTGCTTTTCCGCGGATTCGCGGGCTTTCAATCGATTGATGCCGGAACGTTGTTCGATTGGCCCAGCCGCGTGTGGTCATTGGGGCCTTCGCTAGAACTGCCGATTTTTACCGGAGGTCGAAATCGCGCCGAGCTGGCTATATCGCGCGCTGCCTATCTGGAAACGACCGCGCGCTACCGCCAGACCGTGCTCACAGCTTTCCAGGAAATTGAGGACCAATTGGCAGCACAACGACTCCTTGCATCTCAGTTCGAATTCGAAAACGCAGCACTCGCTGCGGCTCGGCGAACTCTTGAAATTGCCAATAACCGGTACAAAGCGGGTCTGGTCACCTATCTGGAAGTCGCCACCGCACAAAGTTCAGCCTTAATTCACGAACGAACCGTTGTGCAACTCAGCGCTGAGCGACTTACAGCCACAGTCGGTTTGGCCAAAGCCCTCGGCGGCGGCTGGACAGAAGTGCGGGCCGCATCTGTCATGCGGCAATAACCACCAATCTGCTCCTGCCAAGTTAAATAGTCCGTTGTTCTCCAGACCCTTGAGCGCGCGACCAAGTTAGCGATTGGACCGCCGGGGCCATTCGCTCAAACGTAATCAACCCATTCAATCTCGCCAAACCCTCGAGCGCATTAGGCCGATTCAAATCTCCGCCATGATTTCGGCCATCCCCACGAGAGTACGAGAAGCCTTGAATGCGCTCCACACACCAACTAATCCATTCATTTTCATAACGCTCGAGCGCGCCGCCCAGCGGTCGGCGCGCTACCTTTCGAAACGAGGTAGCGAATGGACCGCCGGGGCCATTCGCTCGAACGTAATCAACCCATTCGATCTTCCAAACCGTCGAGCGCATTAGGCCGAGTCAAATCTCCGCCGGGATTTCGGGTATCCCCACGAGAGTGCGAGAAGCCTTGAATGCGCTCCACACACCAACTAATCCGTTCATTTTCATAACGCTCGAGCGCGCCGCCCAGCGGCCGGCGCGCTACCTTTCGAAATCGCGAGGTCGCGCATCTTATGGATTTTTCGCGTGCTCGAAATGACTAAGAGGCTGGTGTTCTCTAAACGCGACGGCCGCTTATTCGATCTATCGTATCTTCGCGAGAAAGCGATTACCGAGATTCCACGGGGCCTCTCAGACGCATTGCGGGCAATCACCTATAGACTGAGTGCATCTTCACGCTGATAGTCGGTGGCATTCGCATGAAAAATGAGATTGACCCTATCAAGTTTCAAGTCCGTAAAGACGAAAACGTGAATCTGAAGAAGCGTGCTACCTCAGTTAAGCCATTCTACAAATCATCCAAACATTATTGCGAGCTGATTGCCCAACACACCCAGAATCTTGCTGAACTGCAATCGCTCCTATATGCACATAATCGCTACGCGCTGCTTCTTATTTTTCAGGCAATGGATGCCGCCGGCAAGGATAGTGCCATTAAACATGTCATGTCGGGAGTAAACCCTCAGGGCTGCCAGGTTTTCAGTTTCAAACATCCAAGTCCGGAGGAACTCGATCACGACTTTCTCTGGCGGGCAGTACGGTGTCTTCCCGAGCGCGGGCGCATTGGCATATTCAACCGGTCCTATTACGAAGAAGTGTTAATCGTGCGTGTTCATCCAGAAATTCTGGAAGCGGAGGAATTACCCGAGGAACTCTGCAATGAGAAAAACGTTTGGAAGGGTCGTTTCAAATCAATGCGCGATTTCGAATCGCATTTGCACCGCAACGGGACACACGTCGTAAAATTCTTTCTGCACGTTTCAAAAGAAGAACAGAGAAAGCGGTTTCTCAAACGTATCGACGAACCAGAGAAGAACTGGAAATTTAATCTGGACGATCTTGAAGAAAGAAAGCTGTGGAAAGAATACATGCATGCCTACGAAAGATGCCTTTCGGCGACCAGCACTGCGGATTCACCATGGCACATCATTCCGGCCGACGACAAACAAAACGCCCGCTTGATCATCTCTTGCACCATTCGGAACAAACTGAAAGCACTCAAGATGAGTTACCCGCAGGCGAGCGAAGAACATAAAAAAGAGCTGCAGAATATACGCAAAAAGCTCGCGAAATAAATTTCCCGCGGCCCCTCAGATTGTACTGACATTTAGGTGGGATATTTTATTCGCCAGGACTCGAGATGCGAATAGTTGAGCCGTACATTTGACAGATCAAATGGAAATCTTGCCATCGCAATCCTCGCGTGCGATGCCTATTTCCGGGTCGCAAGGAATTCCACGAGATCGCGCAGATCCTGCTTAGATAAAAGCGTGGCCAGACCTTCGATCATCGCGGAGAGCCCATGCTCGCGCGCCGTGATTTCAGATTTTTGAACAGTTACAATGCCGTCTTCCGGAGAATTCAGGACAATCTCTTTATCGTTTTCGCTTTTCACGACTCCAGCATAGGCCATTCCCTTTTTGGTAGTGACCAGAAGGCTTTCAAACCCCGGAGCGATTTTCTTATTCGGATAAACGATCGATTCCAAAATGTATTCACGATTCTGACGAGCACCAACGGTGGAAAGGTCTGGCCCGACTTCGCCTCCGGCTCCAGCGATTTTGTGACAGCGAACGCACGCTGCTTCGGCCTTTTCGAAAAAAATCTTGCGCCCTTCTTCAGCGTTCCCTCCATACAACGCTTCGCGATAGCCAGCCAGATCTTCTTTCGCGTGAATGGCTTCGTATTTTTTCAAGGCGTCGGCGATCGTTGCATTTGAGCGCTTGGCTGCTGCTTCAATCAGGTCGAGTCGTAATTCCTGAGGAACATCCTCAATGGATTTTAACAGAGTCTCCAGCGCCTGGTCGGCTTCGCTTCCTTTCAAATCGCCCAACGCGGTTATCGCCGCACGCCGTTCGCCCAGAGTTCCGGTTAGAGTTTTAACAGCAAGCTGAAGGCCAGCACCGATCCCCTGCCCGTGCAACGAAATGGCTGCCTTGCGAACTTCTTCATTCGCATCGTTCTCTCCGGTCTGGACCAACTCCGGCGCGCGCGGATCATGCAGAGCAGCCAGAGTGCGAAGACCTTCTGCACGAATGGTGCCTTTGACTGAAGAATCTTTAATGAGTTTGGCCACCTCGTCGCCGGCTTCGGCGATTTGCAATGCCGCTACAGATTTGAGCGCCGCAAGGGTGACTCTATCAGGTGCACTTTTCAACAAATCAGCAACTATCGGGCGAACTGCACCGGATGCCGTTCTTGTTTCGCGCGAGCCCGCGGTCGGGCGCCAGAGTCCGGTAACCCGATCGCGGCCCGAAGCGGTGGTCCATGTACCGAGATCAAACAGCGCTTCTGCCCGCAACGCTTCGGATGATTGGTTATCTTTTGCGAAATTCGCTAGAGCCTGCGCAGTTTCAAGTGTTCCGTAACGATAGTTGGCATTGACCGCGCGCCGAAGTGCAAACTCTGTCAAATGAGAGTCGGCGATCAGTCCAGCCAGTTCCGGAATCGCACCACTAATCGGGATGTCGTTTATTGCCCGAGCCGCTTCTGTTACAATCCCGGCTTCAGAATCATGAAGAAAAACAGAGATTTCGGCGCGTTCTAATCGACGCATCGCCAGCAAAACCCCCATCCTCACCGCAGGAGAAGGATCCTTGGCATAGGCTGCCACCCCATCAAAATCATTCGCTCCAACCAAACCCATGACCGCGGCATGGCGAAGAACCGGATCGTGATCGGCATTGTCTCTTAGCATTTGAATCAGCTCGGAAACCGCAGATGCATCTCCACAGTTTCCCAGAGCGATAGCCGCGAAACATCGAGGACGCGGGTCTGAATCGGCCAAAAGCTTCCTCATCTGAGGGTTTGCTTCGCTAATTCGCTGATCGCCTAGAACCTTTGCTGCCTGCGCTCGCACTTCAGAATTGGAATCTCCCAGTAACGCTATCAATGCTTGAGCTGCTTCACTTGCTCCTCGCGCAGCTTTTGATTCGTGGTTATGGATGACTTGACCCAGTCCCCAAATAGCATGGAGCCGAGCCAGCGAGTTTTCGTTTTTGCGGGCCACGCGTTTGAGGGTCTCGATCGACTTTAGACCACGATCGGCCAGTTCGAATTGCGCCTCCTGTCGAACTCGCATGTCAGTGTGCGCCAGAAGCCTCTCCAGTTCTTTCATTGAACGCTTCTCAAAACCTTCAGCTCGTAATTTTTTCGTCTCCAGCACAATGGGCTGTTTGACGACCTCAGGATCAAAAACGCGATAGATGCGACCTTTGCCGGTCATTTCCCAGCCCTGAACCCAATCTGTGAAATAAATACCGCCTTCAGTTCCGAAGTCCACATCCGTGGGCAAACATTCCCAGAGGAACTTTTCCTTCTCAACAAGTTCAAACGAAGCGCCCTTCGGCTTGAGGGCAAATGAAAGAATTCCGCTGCCCGCGCCGCCATGAAAATCGGTCAGAAAAAAATGCTCTAAATACTTATCGGGCAGGCCCGTCCCCGGATAGTAAGTCGTTCCGGAAGGACCGTTTGCAATATTTGCGATCGGCGGCACGAGGAATGCAGCCTGTCCATCCCATTGCGGATACCACATTTTTTCTGAATTCCACGGACCACGAGAATTGGGAGATTCAATAAACTGAAAACCGACCCGCCACCCGCTGTCGCTTCCTTCCACGACATAAACCCACCTGGCCTGATCACCGCCGTCCGAGTTGTTGTCGCCCGTAAAAAGATTCCCGTATTGATCGAACGCGAGTTCCTGAGGATTGCGCAGGCCATAGGCGAATACTTCCAATTCAGAGCCATCCGGGTTGCAGCGGAAGACGCAGCCGGTGTCTGCATTACCGACGATTTTGTCCCCCACCTTGATCGCCGACCCGCGATCGCCGATACTAAAGTATAACTTTCCATCGGGTCCAAATCGCAAACCATGCAAATCGTGACCCAGGAATCCAACCCGCACCCCATAGCCGTAACTTAGCGATTTCCGCTCATCGGCCTTTCCATCCCCGTTATTGTCTTTAAGCCACCAGAGGTTAGGAATGTCGGTTACCCAGACGTTTCCTTTGCGCGCGATCAAGCCTGCCGCAATACCATCGAGTGGATGATCAAATCCTTCGGCGAAGACAGTTGAGAAATCCGCTTTGCCATTACCCTTACGATCCTCGATCAGTTGAATTCGTTCCGAATGTTGACCTGCACTGAGGATGTTGGTGCCCATGTGCCGCTTCATCATGGCGAGACGATCATCAGCAGTGCGGTTCGCCAGATCTTCATTGAGCCACTCCATATGCTCGCGAATATCCGTAACACCGGCATGTAGTCGAAAAGTTTCAACCACGTAAAACCTGCCCTTTTCATCGATGTAAAAAGCCACTGGATTGGCAAGATTCGGTTCTGCGGCAGTCAGTTCGACTTTCAAACCGGCAGCCGGCAGGAAGTGTTTGATCGCCACTTCGCCTTCATTGGATGCATCAGCGATTTTTGGCGGAAGCGTTTCCTTGCCTAGCGCATGTTGCGCGTGAATCGATTGGACTGAAAACCATAGAAGGCAGCCAATGATGAGCCGTCGCGTTGAACCATTTCCAATTGAGAGCATTAGGAAGAGAATACGGACACAATCTGGCTGAATCAAGCCGTTGTAGTTATCGCTCGATATCTTGAGCCGTGCCTCCGGTTAAACCGGTGCTCGCTCAATACGTTCGAGTGCTCAATGTGAATCGAATGCCTGGTCCAAAAACTTGGAAGCTTCCTTCGCGGCAGCATTATTTCTTTGCGCAGCATCTCGAACTTCACGCCGAAATGGCTCGAAACTCGAATAAAAGATCGTCTGCTCGTCCGGAGTACGGATAAGACCAAGGATTGCCTGGAATGCTACCGCCGCTGGAAGATAGTTTTTTGACTTCCACTGGGTGATTGCCTCCACGGCATTGTTACGGATGTAAGCGTTTGAATGAGAACTCAGAACCTCAAGTCCCTTTTGTGGCGAAAGCGATTGACCCGAAGAGAGCGGCTGTTCTGCAAGCGTTACGCATGGAACCTCCGCCGTTGGAGGCACCTGACCTGGTGAATTGGATTCAGAACTTTTTTTGCATCCAGATGAAGCAGCAATCAAAAGTACCAGGACGATTGGTATGGGGTAAATCATCATCGCAGCAGCCAAAACCTTCAGCTAAAAAGGGCTCACCACCAAAATTGCGGCGAGAATCCCGAAAACGTCCGAATAGTCATCTTCTTGAACGGTGTCCAATCAACGTGATTATCCAGGTAGAGTGAATTACCTCCGGCTGGAAGCTGTCCACTCAAATGGCTGGTTCGGTGGGGTTTATCCCAGCCACCTATAATACGTGTGAAATTGCCCCCTCCGTTAAAGACTCCGTTTTTCAACGTCACTCCGGTCGAAACTGTCGCGTCCGAAATCAGGACTGCCTGGCTGACATTGGTGTAGGCTGTGGTAAAGCGGCTGACCATGAATTTCGGGTCGACGCCACCAACATTGGTCGTCCAGTAACAATAGCCTGTTACGTAATAGTTATTCTTTTTGGCCCAATCGGTCCACAGGACATCGTTGTCTTGAAGCGCGGCAGAAGGGCAATACAGCACATGCCGCTGCATTCCTTGCCTTTCCAGATTCGTCACCACTGTGGTCGGAAGGTCCCAGGGCCAATTGCTGACACCGGGAACGGTAGGAACCTTGTCATTATTTTCGTCGGCGTACATCCTCATCGCGATGCCGATCTGACGAATATTGCTCTTACACTTCGCGCGCAACGCACTCTCTTTGGCGTGGCTCAAACCGGGCAAAAGCATCGATGCCAAAATCGCGATAATCGCGATTACCACCAGCAGTTCGATTAGTGTAAAACCGGTTTATGTCTTTGATCTCGAATTATTCATAACTTAGTTTTTGAGCAGGATCACATCTTGCAGGCGTCTTAAATCGCGGTCATTTGCTCCTTT
>JAQGOX010000479.1 GCA_028293365.1 Verrucomicrobiales bacterium
TGAAAGCAAGGCCAGTTTCGCCAGAATTAATCCCTTTAATCGACGCACAATTGGCGGAAGTGTGGCCTCGTCTGTGCGATCGGCCGAATATCGCACAAATCAAAAAGTTCGCCTTGCGCCTGGAGCAATGGGCATCAACTTACGAGGCCGCAGGGCTTTTGCGTTTTGCTCGGAATCTGCATCAACAGGCCGAGGAATTTGATCTGGAACATCTTTTCCAAACACTGCGCCAGTTTCCAGATATAAGGGAGTCCCTACTGGATTCCGCCTTTAAAGCATGACCGCCATTACCCGCAATTTAGCAATGCCTGCACCTGAAGATACAGTTGTACTGGTCGTGGACGACATACTCAATAATGTTCAGATCGTTGGGTCGATTCTCGGCTCCGCAGGGTATCAAGTCGTGCCGGCAACCAACGGGGAGCAGGCCCTTCGCTACTCCAAAAATCCGGCTCCTGACCTGATACTCCTCGACGTGATGATGCCAGGAATGGACGGCTTTGAGGTGTGCCGCCGGTTGAAAGCATCTCCAGAAACATCTTCAATTCCGGTCATATTCCTCACGGCAGCAGTTGACGCCGAATTGGTGGTCAAAGGACTCGAGGCTGGAGCTGTGGATTATGTTGCCAAGCCGTTTAATTCGGCTGAGCTGCTCGCTCGCGTTCGGACCCATTTGGAACTGAAGTTTTCTCGCGGAACTCTTGAATCGACGGCGCAAAAACTGCTGGAACTGAACAATGAAAAAAACGAGTTTCTGAGTATTGCGGCGCATGATTTGAAAAGTCCGATTTGTAATTTTATCGGCCTTGCTGAGCATATGCTCACCAGGCCGGAGCCTGAGCCGGGGGAGCGGAAGGAAATATGCGAATCGATCCTGAGGGAGTCGCGAAGGTTGTTGCAACTGGTCCAGAATCTTCTGAATATCGATGCGCTCGAAAGAGGCCACCTCAAGCTCCAACTGGAGCCTTTTGATTTGGCGGAAACCGCCCAGTCTGTCACTCAAAGTTTTCGTGCCCGGGCGGAGGTTAAGCGTCAGACCATTTCGTTTGATTCCGGAGGTACTGTCTGCTTTGCGTTTGCAGATCCAATGGTTACTTTTCAGATTCTCGACAACCTTATTTCAAATGCGCTGAAGTTTTCGCCGGTTGGAAGTGCTGTCCGAGTGAAAGTTCGCGCAGTGGAGGGCGGTGTAATCTGTGATGTGCAGGATGACGGGCCCGGCTTGAATTCTGAGGATAAAAGTCTCGTTTTTAAGAAGTTTGCGCGTCTCAGTGCCAAGCCGACCGGAGATGAGAGCTCGACCGGACTTGGGCTTTCCATTGTCAAAAAACTGGTTAATGCGATGAATGGCTCGGTGTGGTGTGAAAGTGAGGCGGGGCAGGGAGCCCAATTCAGTTTTAAAATTCCCAGGGCGGAAGCACCTGTTTAAAATTGCGCGAAGCCACAGCGGATCCTTGGACTGCAGCTATTGTGGCCCAGGCGCATGCACTGCAGCACGGTCACTTTACGGTCGTCGCTATGATCGGTAATCCGTCGCGCAACGTGCGGTCGCTTCGAATGATCGCGCTGTCTGTTAGTTTCAGACCGTTAATAATTTCAACGTTCACACCGTCATTCATACCCGTAATTACAGGAGACTTCTTTGAATGGCCGTCCACGAACGTGTACACAAAGTTGTTATCTTTCTGTGTTAGCAATGCGGCGATGGGAATCAGTAGCACATTCTCTTTTTTTTCAAGGCGGATGCGCCCGCTCACCAACATGCCTGGCCTCAGTTCCAGATTTGGATTCGGCATCTGGATTTCGGTGAGCATGGTTTTGGTTTGCTCGTTAAGTGCAAAATAAAATCGCGTGACTGTGCCGTCAAAGTGTTTTCCCGGAAACGCGGCAGTCACAAATTGGACCTCTTGTCCTATTGCAATATGCGGTACCTCCAGTTCTGGCACAGGTATCTGCAAACGCAGTGTTTTGAAATCGGTCAGATTGATAATTGCTGCGGCTTCCGGGGTATCGGCCGCATTGGGAGCCGGAATGAACGCGCCTGGGTCGACGTATCGTTTCGTCACAATTCCATCAAATGGAGCGGTGATTCGACCATAATTCAACATGCTTTCCGTGTATTTCAGATTGGCTTTAGCGAGCGCCAGTTTGGCTTTGGCGACGGCCAGATCGTTTCGGTTTTCGGCGGTGTCCTGGGCATTGCTGAGTGTGTTGCTAATCCGTTGAAATTCCGCAGAGGCCAACTCGAGTTCCGCCTGATGACGGCCTTTCTCTGCCTGCATTTCTGGCACTTCGATTTCTGCGATTAAATCGCCCGCTTTTGCGAAATCGCCTTTATCGACTTTTAACGTCTGCAAGTAGCCTGATACTTTTGCGAAGAGAGTTACCGTATAAAGGGGATGGACCTCTCCTGGCAATGTTATGTAACGGTAAATGTCGCCCACATGTGGATGCACTACCGGAACTTCCATTGGCGGTTCCGTGTTTATACTGAGCGGCGTGCTGGTCGGTTCGCAGCCGATGAAAATGAGGAAAGAAAGTATCCAACTCGATGCGTAACAGGCTTTGCGAGAACTTGCGTTCATGCGTTTAAGTTTTTTTCAGGATGGGTTGATAGTGGCTGCTTTGTTCGTCCCGCGGGCTGAGCGAAACGGAGCGTCGAGAGCTATGTTTCTGCACTAAAGCGAAAATGGCGGGTAAAATCAACAAGGTGGCTATCGTTGCCGCCAGCAGACCGCCTACCACGGCACGCCCCAGCGGTGAAGCCTGGGCTCCGCTATCGCCAAGGCCGAGAGCCATCGGCATCATTCCAGCGATCATCGCGGCACTGGTCATGAGGATTGGCCGCAAACGGCTCCGGGCCCCTTCGCTGGCCGCCTCAATCGCCGTCGCTCCACTGAGGCGGCTGCGTTCCGCGAAGGTTACGAGGAGTATCGCATTCGCCACGGCCACGCCGACGGCCATGATCGCTCCCATGAACGATTGGAGATTGAGAGTCGTCCCGGTAAGCCACAATGCAAGTTCAACTCCCGCAAAGACGGCCGGCACTGTGGAGGCTACAACCAGCGACAGCTTTATCGATTGGAAATTGGCAACCAGGAGCAGGAAAATGACTATGACCGCAACTGCAAGACCGCGTCGCAGTCCATCCAGCATTTCCTCCATGGGGACGACTTGTCCCCGGATTGAAACGTTCACTCCGGGTGGAAGAGAGCCTAAATCTTTGATGGCCCTGTTGACCTGTCGAGCGGCGCCGCCGATATCCGAGCCAGCGATATTAGCCCGGACTGTTATGAGCCGTTCCATATTGTAACGTTGGTACTGACCCATCGCCGTGCCTTCGCGGATGTCCGCAATGTTACGCAATAAAACCCCTTTTACTTTCTCCTTTGCATTTCCGATTTTACGCAATGCTGGATCATTTACACCTTCGCGAATAATCGGGAGGTTGCCCATATCTTCCAATGAGGTGGTCAGCCGTTGTGGTATTTGAACCTGGACCTGATAAGCGACGCCACTGTTCGGATCCGCCCAAAAATTTAGAGCCACAAAACGGCTGGACCAGGTGGCAGGAATCAGAGCTCGTGAAACCTGCGCCATATCGGTGCCGATGATTCCGGCTCGTTCCCGATCCACGGTGACGTCTACGGTGGGATAATCGAGTGACTGACCAAACTGAACGTCGCGCAGCATCGGAAGTTTTTCGAGGCTGGATTTCACGCGCTCCGCGAAAGCGCGGCTTAGGGCCAACTCTGGCCCGCTGACGGCCACATCGATTGGCGTATTTGCACCCAGGCTCATGACCTGGCTCACAATGTCGGCCGGTTCAAATGAAAAACTCACGTTCCGAATCTCGGCTGCGAATTCCCGCCGCAACCTTTCCTTAAGTGCCTCCATGCGCCAGGGCATGCCTGGTTTAAAATGCACCTGGAGCAAACCTTCTTCAGGGCCACCGTTCCACAGGTGCACGAAGTTGATTGGAAAGTTTGCGCCGTGGACACCGAGCAGGCCGAGGGAGATTTGCACGTTTTCGGGTCCGACCGTACGCTTGATAATTTCAAGAGTTCGTTGGGCGACAGTTTCAGTGCCGTCGATGTCTGTTCCAGCGAGAGACCGCAGCCGTAACTGCATTTGCCCTGAATTCGATTGTGGAAAAATTTCCGTTCCGAGACTTCGGCCGACGATGAAAGCGATTAATAATGCTGCCGCAAAATATCCAGGGATGAGCCACCAGCGTGCGGTTTGGAGTTTGCCCAGAAGAATGCCGTATTTTTCCTGAAAGCGGCGAAAGCGATTTTCCACAATTGCAGGATTTGTTCGCGACTGATCATGGTTACGGAGCAGCCAAATGGAGAGAATGGGGACGAGGGTGCTCGACAGGAAATAGGAAGCGATCATGGCGAAGCCGACCGCCAGTGCGAGCGGAAGGAACATAGCGCGGGCCACACCGGTCATGAAGAGCGTGGGAGTGAACATGGCCACGATACAAAGCATCGCCAGCAAGCGAGGTCCTCGTGTTTCCAGCGTGGCGTCCAGAGCGGCGCTGACCACTCGCTTTCCCTGAGCGAGATGCACGTGAATATTCTCCAGATCAACTGTCGCCTCATCGACCAGGATACCCACCACCAGAGCCAGGCCTCCCA
>JAQGOX010000524.1 GCA_028293365.1 Verrucomicrobiales bacterium
GATCGAAAGTCGCGGAGTAATCGATCGGATCGGTCCATAACGTTCCGTCAGGGTTGGATACATGCACGGATTGCCCTTCCACGAGTGGCGTGACCAATTTCAAATAAAGGTAATTTCCGATTCGAAGATCGCGTTTGCGGAATGCCGCGTAAAGAGGCCTTCTGCGAAAACCGACCGATTGAACGACCACGGGAAGTCCATCAGCGGTCACAACAAATTTCGTTGCCGCAGGGAGGAGATACTGAAAATTTCCGGCGACGAAATTCCACTGAGTAACCCGTGCGGGAGGCGGAGATTTGGTGGTGACGAGACTCAACTCCAGGATATCTGGCGACAAAATACGCAACGCCGCATCGCCGACTGCGGGCAGTGCCAGCGGGATTTCATCGGCGCATAGCGGCGAATAACCGACTATCGATCCAAAAAGAAAAATAAATGCCACCGGCTTAATAGCCAAATAACAGGCCAGCCAAAAACGCCATATTGGTTTAGTAACAATCATAAGAATTTGCCTCTCGTTGCGAAAGCAACGCTTCCAAAATCTGAAGCACTCAAAGTAGCATTTTCAATGCCGGAGCCAGTCTCGCTTAATTCCAGTGAAGGCAGCGCAGAACAATCCGCGCCGCCCCCATGGAGAACGAATCGAACCCTATTGATGCACCCGGTAAAAGAGCGCGGCACCGGTAGTATCCTTAACGTAGGGACTGGAAGCACCAGTCACTGGAGACCACGGCCCAGTGATTTGTGGAGCTGATTCCAATGTTCCGCCACCACTCCAGGTGAGCGACAGATTTGAAGCAGTTCTTGCAAAAGCCAAAACGGGACGCGTGATAACTCCTGTCACTGACCGAAACGCCTTTAGCGAACTATCGTTATTCGGATCATTGATCAGGACTTGCGTTCCATTATCGGAAATAGAGAACCAACGCAAAGCCGCTCCGCCACTGCCCTGGTAATAAAGCAAGCGGAATGGGTAGACCCCGGCAGCCGGAACGACGAATCCAAAAATCGTGTCGAACGGCTCACGCGCACCTTCGAAAGCGCCCACGATAATCGGATCGCTTGCACTTCCAGTCGTGAGCTGAAATCCGTCATCGCTGCGCACTCCCATTTGATAGAAGCCCGCCGTCGGAAATTGGATATAAGTCTGAATATCAGCCGCAAAATTCTCTTTGCTATCGGTTAATCCGGGAATGCCAGGAAATGTGGAGAAGCCGAGGGGGGCCGCGTTCACGTCCCAGTCCACGACCGTTGTTGTTAATTCGTCAGAGAAAAAACCGTTCTCGTCGGCGACAGTCAAGTCCGCCACATTGGCACCTTTGGAACCAGCCAGAACTGCTTCGGCGAAAGTGGAATTCTCTGTTAAATGGGTTTTTATCTGGTAAATCCGTGCTTTAACACCGGAATCACTGGCAACTCCCGCGCCCATTGGCAATGCTTGATCTACTGGCAGCGTTACATAATTACCCACCTTGAAACTCGCCGTATTCGTATGTCGATTGTTGGCATCGTCACTCCAAATAATGGTCACGGTATTGGTCGAGAAGGCGGGCAACAGCGTGGGGACCGCGTAGGAAACGGTCGTAAGACGCAGTGTGTCATCTCGAATGATTACTGGTGTGACCGCGGCCCCATTGAACTGCAGCTTGATGGAGTTTGTATCGACCAGAGTCTCCAGGTCGACCAAATCAATACTTACCTGCGGCTCTGCTGAGACATTGTTGCCCAGTGGCGAAACCGAACCAAGGTAAGCATCCGTGCTCTGGGTGCCAGTCTCAATGAGTATGTTGTCGATTCCCTCAAAAGCGTTCTGCCCTCCAGCGTAGGCGCCGAAACCAAATCGGCCGCCGCTTACCGGGATGAAACCGGTCTGCAACTGATAGGCGATGACGTCGCCATCATACACCATGTCCAGCTTGCCATCCGGATTCATGCGAATGATGACATCGACATAATGCGATGTAAAAAGATCGCTCAATGGAACTGGCCTGTGCAAAACATTGCCCGTGAGATTCATGGGCAGTGCGGAGGGATCCACTCCGTAAAAAACATCGATCGCTGGAGCTTCCCCATCAGCGTTATCATATAGGTCGAACGAAACGGCGAGGCCTGGCCCAACCCCCTGTTGCGGGGCCGGGAAAGTAGCGCTAGGGATGTTGGTTCCAAAATTAAAGCTGAATCCGTCCGCCGGTTTCGCTGAACCGGGGCCAATTTTCAGTTTGAACGCCACGGTAAAGGAGTCCACGACGGTGCCAAAATTAAAATCCCCGACTACAAAAGAACCGCTTTGATTGTTCTGTGCAGGCGTAAGCACCAACCCGCCGCTGCCCCCGAACCCTTCGGACGGATCGACGATCGCCGAACCATAAATCGCGGTGCCAGGCGGGACCTCCCCATCATCAAAATCATAAACAACATTCGGATTTGCCGGGGGATCAATGGAAACAACCGAAAGCACCGCATCGCTGCTGGTTTCAGTTCCGTTCGCGCCGGTCACCACGACCCGATAGTGTGTCCCATCGTTCGTTGCACTGAGCCGAGGTGTCGTAAAAACTGCATTCGTCGCGCTCGGCAATAACGTCGTGCCGGCGTACCATTGATAACGCGTGCCCACCGGATCGTTTACATCCACGGAAAAAGTCACAGTCGAATCGGCCACGCCAAAAACATTTGCCGGTTGCCGAATAATTTTGATGGGTCCGACCGAGGTCACCGGACTGAATTGTCGCAGCTCACTTTTTACAATTCTCGTATCGTCATGAGAACTGCTCCCGAGCCCAAGTAATCCAGCGGCTTTGAATGCGCCCTGGGGCCATTTGGAAGTGTCAACGGAACCGCTCACAATCCAGTTCGTGCCATCGTGGCCGATCATTCCATAAAAAATGCTTCCGCGGCGCGCCAGGCGCAGCCAGGCATTCGGGTAGCCCGGAGAACCCAACCCGATATTGTTTGAGCCATCTCCCGCCGCACGCCGAAAATTCCATTCGACGGTATCCTCTCCAACCGGCTGGTCCGGTGGTAACTCGGTTGGGCCCGTCGGGGTGGCGAAAAGTGAAACCATTCGGCTGCCGGAGCCGACGCTTTCACGAACCATCAAACCGGTTTTCGCATATCGATGAACTGGTTCAAACGATTCCACCCTCACCTTGACATCGAAATCTCCCGTGACAGGGAAGAATCCAAAGATCCCCTTATCCGCAGGCCCCCAGAGTTCGTTGCCGCCCCCGACGATTGAATAGGAGCTGTCAACCCCGGGATCATTGTCAACAATTGAAGTTTGGGATTTGACGGCGTATGTGCCGAAATTTGTAATCGTGAGCGCGGGAAAACCCTGGCCACGTGATTGATGGGACAGGGAAATGAACAGCGCCCCCAACAAAACGCATTTGAATGCCTTTATCATCATAAATCGAATCAGGATTGGTTGAGATTGTTCTGGTTACTCAAACATTGCCCTTAACTGAAAATCGAATTTGCGATTCAAGTTGAGCCAGACAACTTAGCACACATTCGAGGATTGCAAGGAGGTTTTCTGGCGAATCCTTCAATCTTCATTCAGGTACTGCCGGAGGTCTGTTCGGGGGGTAGCCCTTAGTGGTTTGAATGCAACCCTGTCAAAATTTGATTCACGGACGGGCAAGCGAATCGGCCGAAAGTGCGATCCAGTGGTCGGGGGTGTTCATGAATTTAAAATAAAAAAAATTTATCGTCCTTTATCGTCTTTTTCTTCATTTCGTTGGGGTTTATCGTCCTTTTGGATCGCCCTTTATCGCCCTTTATCGCCCCTGATCGCCACCGAAGGTCCTTTTCCG